>JAKSCJ010000051.1 GCA_022360675.1 Lysobacterales bacterium | reverse complement strand
CGTGGGCTCATGTCTGAAATAGATGTGTTGAAGCTGAACCTCAAAGGTTCGGCATCGTCAAAGCGAAAACAGCCGCTGTCGGCTGTGGTGTTAATTTCTGGTGGCGGTTCTAATTTGCAAGCCTTGATTGATCAAACCCAACAAGGTTTGCTTAATTTGAAGATTCGAGCGGTCATCAGTAATCGACCCGATGTTCAAGGTCTCAAACGTGCCCGCCGTGCGGGTATTGCTGCCTTAACCATTGATCACCGCGGCTTTTTTAGCCGTGCAGAGTTTGAAGCGGCGTTGGCGCAAGCCATTGATGATTGCGATGCGCAGCTGATTATTTTGGCGGGTTTTATGCGCGTACTGGGCACCGATTTTGTGAATCGTTATCCCGGGCGCATGATTAATCTACATCCTTCGCTACTGCCGAAGTACCCGGGTCTGCACACTTATAGGCGTGCCCTGGAGGCGGGCGATTCGGAACATGGTGCCAGTATTCATTTTGTGACCGCAGAACTGGATGGCGGTCCGGTCATCGCCCAGGCGCGAATTCCAATCCATGCCACCGACGACGAGCACAGCTTGCAACAGCGTTTAAGTCCGGTGGAGCATCGTTTATTAGTGGCGGTAGTGGGGTATCTCGCGACTGGGCGGCTGAGTTGTCATAACGGCCGTGTATGCTTGGACAGCAATGCATTGAGCCAGCCACTGGAATTAGTGAATGAACAGGATTTGGCATTGTCTACTTCTCACGCTGCTACTGAGCAGCGCCAACCTTAGCCAAGCGCAAAGTCATGATGTAGAGGCTGCGAATGCGCAGCCTTTGACGCCAGCAACAACTGAAGCAGTGACCGCTGAGCTTGCAGAAACCAGCGCCGAGACGCTTAGCCAAGATGGTATAGAATCTCACGCGCAGGCCACCACCCCGGACACAGCCAGCTCGGACACAGCGCAATTATTATTTGCACCGCAAGCCTTTCGCGCCGAGTACAAGGCTATCTATAACGACGACCGTATCGGCCGCGCCTGGCTTACCACCACGTTAGAAGACGATATTTTTCACACCCAGTACCGTATGAAAGCCACACGCGGCTTTGCGTCTTTTGTTGGGGCCAATCTACGTGAGCAAGGCCGCTACGCTTGGTCTGACAACACCATCATTCCTTTGTACTTTAAGCACCGTAGTAAAGCGTTTTTATCGAAGAAAAAGTGGCATGCCAATTTCGATGCACTGAATGGGCGTGTGACTGGCGAGTACGAAGGCGATGAATACGACTTACCCTTCGAGCCGAGCTTGCTAGATCCTCAGACCCAGCTGGTTTACGGCGCACAACTCAGTGCGCAGCTGTTAATCATGCCTGAAACCCAAAGCGCTGCGGCTGATACGCCAGACCACGAAGGCGATTTCGCTTCGGTAGTAAAAGGTGAGCTGCGAAATTACCACTATGCTTTGTTCCGTGATCAACCCTTGAGTACCGATTGCGGTGAGTTTTCTACCGTGCGCCTGCTGCGTACTCGCGCTGAAAGTACAGCCACCCAAGAGATGTGGTATGCGCCAGAACTCGATTGGCTGATGGTGCGCATGAAGATCGTGCAGCGCGATGGCGATGTACTAGACATGGTGCTGAGTGGAGCTGAGTTGTCGGGCACCTTGGCCTGCGGTGCATTTGAAGACGACGATTAAGCGCACTCAGAGAGACCCCGCCAGTTGCCTGATAAGTGATCGGCTCTGATTGGCGATCGATTTAGTGCCCACGAAGCTTAGTGCCTAATAGGCGCTGGGCGTGTCGATTTGCAACAAGTTCGTTGTGTTGCTGGAGGCTTTTTGCCATAACAGGCAAGATAGGCACAGCATTTTTTCGGAGTAGCTCTCATGTGGCGTTGGATCTTTCTTCTCATCACCCTCCATTTACTGACGGCTTGTGCCACTAACCCATTAACGGGTGGCAGCGATTTGATTCTGGTGCCCGCAGGTTGGGATGAGCAAGTCGGTGCCCAGCAATATGCACCCGCACGCCAATCCCAAGGGGGCGACTTCGTTCTCGATCCTGAACTAGTGGCCTATGTACGTGGTGTGGGACAACGGGTGGCGGCCCAGTCTCCCGTGGGTTATCCGTATGAATTCAACGTGCTCAATAGTTCAGTGCCCAACGCCTGGGCTTTACCCAGCGGTAAAATTGCGATTAATCGCGGTTTGTTAACTGAGCTGGAATCCGAAGCTGAGCTGGCCGCAGTGTTAGGTCACGAAGTCGTTCATGCCGACGCGCGTCATGGAGCGCGTGCGCAATCCCGTGGTTTACTCACCAATGTGGGTGCCGTGGCCGTTGGCGTGGGGGTAGGTGTGGGAACTGACGATCCCAGACTTGGCCAAGTGGCTTTGTTAGGTGCATCGGTGGGCTCTCAGTTGTTGAATCAAAAGCATGGTCGCGATGCCGAGCGTGAATCTGATCTGTACGGCATCGAATATATGACCAAAGCGGGCTATGACCCTCGTGGTGCTATTCATCTGCAAGAGAAATTCGTCAAATTATCGGAAGGTCGTCGCCAAGACTGGATTAGTGGTTTATTCGCTTCGCATCCGCCGTCTCAGGAGCGGGTCGAAAATAATCGCCGCACCGTGGCCCAATTACCCACTGGTGGTGAGTTGGGTCGTGAACGTTATCAGCGCATGATGGCGCGTTTGCGCAAGGCTCAGCCGGCCTACGATGCCTACGACGAAGCGCAGCAAGCACTGCAAGAAGATGACATTGATCAAGCCAAGAGCCTATTGGCTAAAGCCAAGCGTATCGAGCCCAAAGAAGCGCTTTTCCACAGTTTAGAAGGTGATATTTTCCTGAAGCAAGAAAACTATCGTGATGCTGAACGTGCCTATTCGCGCGCAATCAAAATGAATCCCGATTGGTTTTACTTCCACCTGCGTCGCGGTCAAGTACGAGAAGAACTTAATCAACTCGACGGCGCGCGGACCGATTTACAACGAAGTAACCGTTTGCTGGATACCGGTGTGGGTCGTTATTTCTTAGGCGTGGTGGAGCGCCGGGCGGGTAATCGTGATGCGGCTATCGCAAACCTGCGTATCGCACAGCAGGCCGGTGGAGACATTGGCCAACAAGCCAATCAAGAACTCCGAACCATGGGGGTAAATGGCTAGCAGGCTAGTATTCACAGGAGTGCATCCTTTATACTTGTCGGCTTGCTTGGACCGTCCTGGTCGCGGGACGGATTTCACGCCAGTAAATCAACACTGGCGCATTATCGGAGTCTATTGATATGTCTCACAATTATGTGATTTCTGCCAGCCTGCGCGAAGATGCGGGGAAAGGTGCGAGCCGCCGCCTGCGTCGCGAAGGTAATGTTCCTGCCGTTTTATACGGTGGTGATCGTGATCCTGTGTCTTTGGTGTTAGACCACAACACCATGTTCCACAAGATTCGTGAAGAAGCCTTCCACAGCAGCATTATTACTCTGCAACTGGAAGACGGCCGTTCTCAGCAAGTGGTTCTGCGCGACACTCAAGTGCATCCCACCAAGCCGCTGATTCTGCACATGGATTTCTTGCGCATCGACGAAAACCAAGCTTTGCACCTGACCGTACCGTTGCACTTCACCAACGAAGCCAACTCTCCGGCGGGTAAAACCGGTGGTGTGGTGATTTCTCACCAAGCGACTGAAGTTGAAGTGATTGCGCTGCCTAAGCACCTGCCCGAGTTCCTGGAAATTGATCTGGGTAATCTGGAGCCTGGTCAATCGGTGATGCTGAGTGAAATTACTCTGCCTGAAGGCGTTAGCCTGGCCGCACTGTCGCATGGTGAAGATAGCCACGATGCGCCGGTAGCCAGCGCCTCTTACGTTGCCGGCGGCGCCGACGACGAAGCAGAAGAAGCTGCTGAATAATCGCTTCCATCGGCTGAACTAGGCTGTCATGCCATGGCTGTTGATTTTCTCGTTATAGGGCTGGGTAATCCCGGCCCTGAATACGACGATACCCGCCACAACGCTGGTTTTTGGTTTGTTGATTATTTAGCAGACCAAGCAGGCGAGTCTTTCCGTTCCCGTCCTAAGTTATATGGTCAAGAAGCGCGTGTGCGTGCTGGTGGCCACGATTACGTGCTGTTTAAACCCGATACTTTTATGAATAAAAGTGGTCAGGCAGTGCGTGCACTGATGGACTGGTACAACGTGCCCCTTGAGCGCATTTTGATTGCCCACGACGAACTTGATCTGCCCACCGGTGCGATTAAGCTCAAACAGGGGGGCGGTCATGGCGGCCATAATGGCTTGCGTGATATCCACAAGCACCTGAACAAGCCCGATTATCTGCGTTTACGGATTGGCATCGGCCACCCAGGCCAGCGGACTCAGGTCGTTGGCTATGTTTTGGGCCGTACACCTAAGGGCGATCGTCAGCAAATTGATGATGCGCTACGTGATGCTGGTGACGTGCTGCCAAAAGTGCTTGCGGGGCAGTTATCGAAAGCAATGAACGATCTGCATCGCGCTAAGTCGGCTTAAGATCGATCTGTTAAGCGTGTATTTAAAACGTTTAATCTTGTAGTACGGCGGTGCCGAAGATCACCCGAAGCACGGGCGAACACTAGCTTCTGGTGCCACAAGATAATAGCCACTGTGCAGTATTATCGTTTGGGCAGTGGTTAGCACATCTGATTCCTTTTTGGAGACACAACCATGGGTTTTCGCTGCGGTATCGTAGGCTTGCCTAATGTGGGTAAATCCACATTGTTTTCTGCTCTCACTCGCACAGCGGTTGCTGCTGAGAACTATCCTTTCTGTACGATCGACCCTAATGTGGGCATCGTGGCTGTGCCGGATCCTCGTATCGATCAGATTTCGGCAATTACCAATCCCCAAAAAATCGTACCGACGGTAATGGAGTTTGTGGATATTGCCGGTTTGGTAGAGGGTGCAAGCCGTGGCGAGGGTTTGGGGAATCAGTTTTTAGGCAATATCCGCGAAGTCGATGCCATTGCTCATGTGGTGCGCTGCTTTGTTAACGATGACGTGATCCACGTAAACGGTAAAGTTGATCCCATTGGCGATATCGAAACCATTAACACAGAGCTGGCTTTGTCTGATCTCGATCAGGTCGAGCGCACCTTAAATCGCCAGCAGCGCCAAGCGAAGTCTGGCGATAAAGATGCAGCAGCCAAAGTTGTGGTGCTGGAGAAGCTACAGATCGTACTGGCCGAGGGTGCAGCAGCCCGTACCGTAGCTTTAGAAAAAGAAGAACTAGAAAAAATTCGCGATTTGAACCTTCTAACATTGAAGCCAGTGCTATATGTGGCTAATGTGGCAGAAGATCAGGGCGACGACGACACCGTGGTTCAGTCTCTGAAATCCTTCGCCGCTAACGAAGGGGCAGAGGTTGTCTGTGTTAGCGCCGCCATTGAGGCCGAAATGGCCGTTTTAGATGATGATGAGCGGAATGAGTTTTTGGCGGAGATGGGCCTTGAAGAGCCTGGACTTAATCGCCTAATCCGTGCCGGTTATCAGCTATTGGACCTGTTAACCTTCTTTACTGCAGGTCCAAAAGAAGTTCGCGCCTGGACGGTTCGGCGCGGCGCGGCAGCGCCTGAAGCTGCTGGCCGTATCCACACCGATTTCGAGCGTGGCTTCATTCGGGCAGAAGTCATTGGTCTAAGCGATTACCTGGAATGTAAAGGTGAGACAGGGGCGCGAGACGCTGGTAAGTTGCGCGTAGAAGGGCGTGATTACCTCGTGACGGAAGGCGATGTCATGCACTTCCGTTTTAATGTTTGATTTCTGCTGCATTCTCATCTATACATGAGAAACAATGAAGAACAACGTAACTACTTACGAGTTCTTAACTTTGTGTTAATCCGGAATGGTGGCAATGGCAGCATTACCGGGGCCTTCCAGGGGTTGGCACCGGCTGCATGCTGGGTTACCATTCAAAGGGTTATGCATGACTTTTCCGAAGTGCGGTAAGTGCTTGATAAATGTTGCACAGGAAGGCAGTTCGCCAAGCAACACCAGATAAGGCATTGCCCTGTGTCATACTTCGGAGGGTTTTTTTCGTTATTATTTAGGGGAATTGGTCCCGCCGCTTAGGCGGTAATTCGAGATCCAGAGGTGCCCAATATGATCAAACTTGATAGTAAGGCCGTCCATGCCGGCGGCAAGCTGATGACGGCAGCGGCTTTGCTGGCGGCAATGAGCTTCGCAAACAATGCAATGGCCTGTTCTTTAGCGAATTGGTCTGACAGTTCTGGCGCGGTGGTGGCCAACCAGCCCGATGGTGCTGCTGGTGATCCCGCTGCTGACAGTACTGCAGTAGCTCGCTACGAAGGCCTGTGTGGTTTGCGTGCCACTGGTCAAGGTTATGTTCAGGACAACCGTCCGAACGGCATTAACCGTATCGTGACTCGCTTCTACGTACTGAACGAGTTAGGTGCTAGCCAAACTGCAACGGTTTACGAAGGTTTCGGCGATGAAGCAGGTGGCAGCGCCCGCTTTAACGTCACCATTGACGATGCCAACATGATTACCCTGACCGACACCACAACTGGCCAGTCTGTTAGCCAAGCTGGTGACGGCGGTTGGGATTCTGTGCAGTTAGATTGGGGCAGTGACGCCAGCGCTGGCTTCATCTCTCTGTCTGTAAACGGTGCAGCAGCAGCTGAAACCACTGGCCTGAGCAATGCTGGTGGCCTGGAATCTGTTCGCATGGGTAACCTGAACGGTGCTACCGGTAACCTGAACTTCGACGCTTACTTAGCGCAACGTAGTACTGCTACCGAGCGTGTTTGTAACTGTAATGCTAACGGCAGCGCAGACGACCAAGTGAACGTACAGGACGTGGTTGTAATGGTTAGTGAGCTGAGCGGCAATGGTCTTGCCCAAGGTACACCCGATTGCAACGAAACCGGTACTGTAGACATTCAAGACATCGTACTCGCTGTAAACCTGGTGAGTGGCGCTGGTACTTGCGTGCAGTAAGTCAGAACAGGAAAGAGGTCTGAAATATGAAAAGCATTCGTTTCGCGGTAGCAGCTTCCGCTGCTCTGTTATGTGGTTCTGCATTTGCTGCTAATTTTGCTGAAACTAAATCTAGCGACGATCTGTGGATCCAAAGCAGCAAATCTGGCTACTCAGTCGAATATGTAGGTAAAGGTGACGTTGCTGGCTTGCAATTCGATATCTACGACAGCTCAATCGCCGAAGGTAACTACAGCTGTGGTGCTAGCTTAGCTTCCACTCACATTGCGAGCTGCAACTTGCATGAGAAAGAAGGCTTCCTGCGCGTAGTTATTTTCTCTCTATCTAATGCTGCATTAAGCGATTCTAGCTTGGTTCAAGTAACCACTGGCTCTGCTAACAGCTTTGCACAAACTAAATCCTCGGCTTCTCTGAAAAACGTGATCTTTTCCGATAACAAAGGTCAAAACGTTACACCAGAGCATCTGTAAAATAACGATATTGATTCGAGGATTACCCGAACAATTTGTATGACCAATTAGAATGTTGGGAGTGAATTAGGAATGGCCCTGAATAAAAAACTCGCTTCCGCAATCCTGTTCGGCCTGAGCACTGCTCTGGCCGGAACAGCGAGCGCGGATATCGATATCACCATTGGCAGCGGTATGGGTGCTGTTGGTGGTACCGTCGATATTTCTTACGACTATGCTGCATTGGATGCCGACGACGCTGGCGCTTTCCAATTTGACCTGGTCTATGACAACACTGTACTGAGCCCTGCTGATATCACCATGTGTACCGCTGGTGCACCGGCGACTCACATTGCTTCCGCTTGTGCAGAACCTAACGGCGCTGGCGGCGGCGTTATCCGTGTATTTGCACTGGATATCGTTGGCAGCACCGACGAACTGCCGTTGAGCATTACCCCCTTCGGTACGGTAACTTTCAATGTACTGCAGTCTGGTACCCACACTTTAACCTTCGCTAATGGCGTAGGCTCTGACACCGCTGGTGGTAATGTTGCAATTGGCGGTACCGATGGCTCTATTACTGGTGCTATCACCGGCGCAGCGGGCTTCGGCTCAACTCCTGCACCTGGTGCCACCATTGATCTGGGCGCTGTTGAACTCGGTACCACTACTGGTGCGATGAACATCGACGTATCAGAAACTGGTGACCAAACCCTGGACGTAACGGCTATTACGTTCTCCGGTGCCAACATGGCTGACTTCGCTACTAGCGCTGCTCCGTTCATGATTGCTGACGGTGGCGCTAACGTACTGGTTGATTTAACCTGTACTCCTGGTGGCCGTGGTATGCGCACTGGCACTGTTGAACTGACCAACAACTCAGTTAACAGCCCCAATGCCCAATACACTGTTGAATGTGCTGGTTTGTCTCCCAATGTTGCTGCTCCTGCCAACGTAACCATTCCTGGTGGCGTCATCGGCAGTGCTAACAGCACCATGACTTTCGACATCACCAACATGCAAGATGGTTTTGCATTCGATGCAACCAACGCTACTCTGACCGACAACGGCGGTTCTGCTGAAATCAGCATCACCACCGGTCTGCCCGATGGCACCATCTCTATTGGTGAAACCAACACCATTACCTTAGAGTGTGATCACACTACTTCAGGTAACTTCACCGAAACCTTCGACCTGACTTACGACGACGCAGCTGCTGGCGGTGGTACCAACACCATCACCATTACTGCTTCTTGTAATGTTGCGAATGCGTTCCCCGTATACGAGTCTGATCCTGCTGCTGGCATGACTATCGACTTTGGCACCATTGCCAATGGCGATACTTCAGGTCCTATGGGTGTAGACGTAGGTAACTCTGGTGCCGTTGGCGGCGCAGCTCTGAACGTAACTGCTGCGACCATCACCGGTGGCGATGCTGCTCAGTTCGCTCTGACCTTCTCGCCCTTCACCATTCCTGCGGGCCAAGCCCCTGATGGTACCGATGACCTGAGCATCACCTGTAGCCCCAACAGCGCTACTAACTTTGCTGCGACTCTGACCATCAACACCGATGATCCGAACGAGCCTGCTGGTGGCTTCACCTATCCTCTGGCTTGTGTTGGCGGTGTAGATTCTGAATTCGGTTCTAACCCCGCTCCGGGTAGCACCATCAGCTTCGGCGTTGTACCTCCGGGTGTAAGCGTTGATAGCATCCTGAACATCAGCAATGGTGCAGGTGCTAACGACGATCTGACCGTTGATTGCTCCCTGACCGGTGACGCTGAAATCAGCATCGCTAGCCCGACCTTCCCGCAAACCATTGCTGCTGGTGCAGACGTCGACGTGACTCTGAACTGCGCAGTTGGTGCACCGGGCAGCTTCTCTAGCGTTCTGTCTTGCTCTACCAATGATCCTAATGCAGGTACCGTAACCTACGATCTGACCTGTATTGGTCAGCCTCTGGTGGTTCCGACCCTGTCTCAATGGGGTCTGCTGGCAATGGCTCTGCTGCTGATGTTCGGTGGCGCTGTAGCTTTCCGCCTGCGCAACAACTAAGATCAATTTAAGTCGCTGATTCACTTCAGCACTTAATGAAATCTGAAAAACCGGCCGTATTTGTTACGGCCGGTTTTTTTTGTTCGGCATATTCGCTAGAGAATGTTAATCTGTCGCCAGCACGATAACGATGTAGCTTGAGCCAGGGAATGAGCTCATAACCCGATTAAGCGAGCATTCATATCGTTTCGTTAGAATATTGTTTAATGGGTTATCGGTGGTTTTCACCGAAGCCTGATCGGATTTAAGAGAGGATAAAGATCTGGTGATGAAACGCTTAGCTGCCATATTGCTGTGCTGTTGTACCCTGTTGGCAATCTCGTCCGACGCATGGGCCATCAGTTTGCAGCAAGCAGCCCGTCAAGTGGCTGCCCAGTATCAGGGTAAAGTGGTTTCAGCACGTACTGAAAATCGCGGTGGCAAACGGGTGCACGTTATCCGTGTGGTTACCAAAAGCGGCAAAGTAAAAACAGTACGCATCCCTGCCGGTTAATTTCACTTCATTTGGCCTAGCGCCAAACCCTAGTATTGAATTCCCCGTTGAGGAGACAGCATGCGCCTGTTGGTGATTGAAGACGACGAACGTTTACGCACGATGATCGCCGAGCGCCTGCGCGAAGCAGGTTTTGCCGTAGATGCGGCGATCGATGGCGAAGAAGGGCTCTTCATGGCGCGTGATTACCCTATTGATCTCGCCATTGTGGATCTTGGCTTGCCGAAGATCAGTGGTTTAGATGTGGTACGTACTTTACGTGAAGAAGGCAGCAGACTGCCCATTTTGGTTCTTACCGCGCGCGATCAATGGCAAGACAAAGTCCAGGGCTTAGAAGCCGGTGCCGACGATTATCTCACCAAGCCATTCCATGTGCCCGAGTTATTGGCGCGCATCCAAGCCTTGCTACGCCGCAGTGCGGGCCATGCTTCGTCTGAAGTGCAATATGGCAAGCTGAAAGTGCATTTATCGCGCCAAGAAGTTCATGCTGACGAAACCTTAGTGAACCTAACCTCTTACGAATATAAGCTGCTAGAGTACTTAGTGCTGCATCCAGGTGAGGTACTCAGCAAGCAAGTGCTGAATGAACATCTTTACGATGAAGATGCCGACCCCGATTCCAACGTTTTGGAAGTACTGATGGGACGATTACGTAAGAAAATCGATCCAAACGGCGATTGGCAGCCCATCGAAACCCTACGAGGTCGAGGTTATCGCCTGCGCACTCAAGCGTAAATCCAAACGACACGATACAGCCCATGGCTAATTCCACGTCCAGTGCGGTAAGTTCACGCCCGGCGAAGGCGAGCCCATCGATTGTTCGTCGTTTATTAATCGGCGGTACTCTCGTTGTATTGCTGAGCATGAGTGCGGTGGGCTTGGTATTGGATAAAGCCTTTGCTGCCGCTACGCGTAGCGCTATCCACGAGCGCTTAGAAAACACCGTTTATCTTCTCCTTGCGGTGATACAAACCGATCAAGAGGCCCTGGGCCTTAACCAATTGTTACCCGATGAACGCTTAGAGCGAGCCGGTTCCGGCCTATACGCTGGTGTGTTAACGGCTGAAATGGACTGGCGCTCACATTCGGCCTTAACCGAAGATTATTTCGACGCCTCCCAAATTCCCGCAGGCGGTGCGCAGTTTTCCTTTGAAAAGGTTAGCAATGGTCGCTTTGTGCTAAGCATGGGCTTAGAGTGGGAAAACGAAGATGGCAGTGTATTCCCGATGACGGTCTGGGCGGCGCAACATCGCGACGACTACGACCGCCAAATGCTGAGTTATCGGCGTGCTTTATGGCCCTGGCTGGGGGCTGTGGCGGTGTTAATTTTAGCGGTCCAATTTATTGGTATGTGGCTGAGTATGCGCCCGCTAAAAGAGGTTGAGGCGCAGGTAAAAGCAGTAGAAACCGGCGCTGCAGAGCGTTTAGATGGTGTGTTTCCCCGCGAACTCACCCCGTTAACCGATAACGTCAACGCCTTGCTCATCAACGAACGCGGTAATCGCGAGCGTTACCGCCGCGCGTTGGGTGACTTAGCTCATAGCCTGAAAACCCCCATCGCTGTGTTGCAGCAAAGTCTGATGGACGATCAACCAAGCGCCACCGAACTACAGGCCGCGCATTCGGCTATCGATGATATGCGCCAAACCATCAGCCGTCAGCTGGAGCGAGCGGCCAGCGCTACTCGTCGCACCCATGCCTTACCGATTTTGGTACTGCCCATAGTTGAGCGCATTCAAAATGCCTTGTCGAAAGTTTATTTTGAGCGTGCGGTTAAAGCCGAGCTACAGATTCCTGAGGCGCTGCAATTTTATGGTGAAGAACGCGATTTGATGGAAATGATCGGCAACCTGATGGAAAACGCCTATAAATACGGTGGCCAGCAGGTTCGAGTCATGATGCGTGTTGATGGTGCAGACTACCGTCGTCCGGGTATGGTGATGATTGTTGAAGATGATGGCCCAGGAATCAGCGAGGCCGACTTCCAGCGCCTTCTCAAGCGTGGCGAGCGCGGCGACCAACAAGCTGAAGGTCAGGGTTTAGGGCTAAGCATTGTGGCTGAGTTAGTGCATGCGTATGATGCCCAAATCAGTTTACAGGAGTCGACGCTGGGTGGCGCCGCCCTGAAAATTCAAATCCCACCAGTTTGAGTGCCCTTATGAGTCAGCTACAGCGCCTGCTCGATATGATGGTTCAATTACGCGACCCTAAAGCCGGATGCCCATGGGACATCGCACAAAACTTCCATACCATAGCGCCATATACCATCGAGGAAGCCTACGAAGTGGCCGATGCCATTGAGCGTGAGGCGATGGATGAATTGCAAGACGAACTGGGCGACTTGCTCTTCCAGGTGGTTTTTCACGCACGCATGGCGGAAGAAGCAGGGCACTTTGATTTTAACGATGTTGCCCAGTCGATCTGCGACAAAATGTGGCGACGCCATCCTCATGTGTTTGGCCAAGAATGTGTGGGCGACGCCGAGCAACAAACCGAAAATTGGGAACAAATTAAAGCCCGCGAACGCAGCGAGAAAGGTGCCACCTCCGTATTGGATGGCGTTGCACGCGGCTTACCCGAGCTCACACGGGCGGTGAAGTTACAAAAACGGGCGGCCAGAGTGGGCTTTGATTGGAATGACCCGCTGCGCGTGCTCGATAAGCTCGAAGAGGAAATGGCAGAAATCAAAGAAGCCATTGAGTCGGGTAATCGTGACGCCATGGAGGACGAACTGGGTGACTTAATGTTTGTGTGTGCAAACATCGCCCGACAATTAGACCTCGATCCAGGTACTGCATTACGACGAGCGAATAAAAAATTCGAACACCGCTTCCGCGCTATGGAACGCCAAGCAGGTGATGCCTTTGCCGAGCTAGATTTAGAACAAAAAGAAGCGCTGTGGCAGCAGGTTAAGCGTCAGCAACAGGGCAATGCCGGTTAAATGAGTGCTTGGCAGCAATGGTTGGCTCTAGCAACTTCTCCCGGTGGTTTGAGTTTATTGTTATGCGGCGTATTGCTCAGTGCGCTGTGTGCTGCTTGGTGGTATCAACGCCAAAAGCGCAGTTGGAGCGAGCAATACGAACGTTGTCGCGATCTTCAGCGTGATCAAGAAGAAGACCTACACCAGCTGCAGTGGCGCTTAGAAGAGGCCGAGAATGGCTTACAAAATCTGCAAAACAAGCTTGAACTGAAAGATCAGCAGCTTGATGCCGCGCGTCTGGCGCAGCTTGCGGCAGAGCGGAAGTTCACCGAAGCAGTAACTCGGCTTAATGCAGAGCGCCAACACAACCAGCAGCAAGTTCAGCAGTTAGAACAGGCGGAATCCCGCTTAGCTGAAACCTTCAAGCAAGTGGCTGCTGATTTATTCGAAGATAAATCACGCCGTTTCCAGCAACTCAGTCAACAGCAACTGAGCCAATTACTGCATCCTATGCGCGATCAGTTAAAAGATTTTGGTGCGCTGGTTCAAAATACCCACCAACAAGAGATGTCGCGCCATGCGGTGCTGGAAAAAGAACTGTTAAACCTGCGCCAGTTGAATCACCGCTTGGGCGACGAAGCTCACCAGCTAGTTGAAGCCTTAAAAGGCGATGTCAAAGTTATGGGTGCCTGGGGCGAATTGAAGCTCGAACGATTACTAAAACTGGCGGGCATGGAAGCGGGCCGTGAGTATGAATTACAAGTAAGTGTGCGCGATGAATACAGCGGGCAGATGTATCGCCCCGATGCGCTGATTAAACTGCCCGATGGTCAATCATTAATTATCGACTCCAAAGTCTCGCTGGAGCATTATCGGCGCTTTAGAGCTGCCACTGACGAAAAGCAACAACAAGTGGCGTTAAGCGCCCATTTATCTTCGATCAGGCAACATATGCGGGCACTAGGACAGAAGCAGTATCATCAACTCAGTGCGCTGCAAAGCCCCGAGTTTGTGTTTATGTTTGTGCCCAGCGAACCGGCATACCTAGACGCCTTACAAGCCGATGAGCAGTTACTGATTGACGCACAAAAGCTCAATATTGTGTTGTTATCGCCCGCGAATTTACTGGCAACGCTTACCACTGTGGCGAGCCTCTGGGGCGCTTGGCGACGCAATGAAAATGCTCTGGATATCGCTCGTAGAGCGGGGCTTTTGTACGATAAGTTTGTCGGCTTTACGGAAAACCTCAGCGAGTTAGGTCAGCGCTTACAACAAGCGCAAGAAGCTTTTGACCGCAGCTTCAGCCAGCTCTCGCAAGGGCCAGGGAATTTGGTTCGTCAGGTCGAACAGCTACGGGTTCTTGGTGCCAAAAATAGCAAACAACAAAACGAAAAATTGTTGGACTAATAAATCATTAATCGCCACTTTGCGGCATATCATCATACGCTTTCCGGTGAGTATTTCAGTACGCGACTAAAGACCGTTGTCGACGGTTATTTGGCGCAGTACTATGCGCTACATCAATGAAAGCTAAATCATAAAACGTCTCAAAAACGATATGTCAGCACACCCATGGAGCAGCACAATATGGCAACCCCGGCCACGGAAGTAAGCGCCTTATCATTAGAGCAACTGACCCAAAAAATTTGTGATATTCCGAACGATTTTCACGAAGCAGGCGTCATGGGCAATGGCGTGCTAAAGGCTATGGCTCGTATCTTGAGCAAGATGCATATTCAACACAGTGCGGAGACTGGTTCGGGTAAAACGACCTTATTGTTCTCGCATTTAAGCCATCACCATACGGTGTTTGCCAAAGATCAATTTGATCATTTTAATGTGGGTAGTATTTCGGCGGTTCAGGGCTCTGAGTTCTTTCAACAAGAGCGCACTGAGTACGTTGTTGGAGCCACCCAAGAAACCTTACCGCATCATCATTTTGAACATCCATTAGACGTGGTGTTAATTGATGGGCCCCATGGTTTTCCGTTCCCTGAGCTTGAGTATTACTTTTTCTATCCGCATCTGCGTGAAGGTGGATTGCTGATACTAGATGACATCCACATTCCGACCATTCGCCGTTTGTATGAATTCTTACGTGAAGACGATATGTTCGAGTTAGAAGAAGTCTGCGATTACACGGCGTTTTTCCGCCGCACCAACGCTCCGCTATTTAATCCGGTGGGTGATGGTTGGTGGGAACAAGGCTTTAATGTAAAGCACCGTAACGCAGCAAGAGAAGAAGCCGACCGGGAATTGCTGATGCTTAATGAAGCGGCTAATGAGGCCGACGAGGCAGCAACGGTTCGCGCAGTGAAGTCTGACGGCGAGCGCAATATTAAGTATTACCTGTTTCGCGCGGTGGCTAAGGTGTTTGGTGCGGATTTCGCACTACGTGTACAACGCACTTGGCGCGCTTTTCGTAGCCAAGAGGATTAAGAGACAGCAAGTTAAACCACAAGCCAGCTAAAACAATGGTAAGCGCGGATCGTCAGGATCGGCTGCGGCTTTGCGTGCATGTTTCTTCTTGTTTGGCTGTGTTGGAGGCGAAGGCTCTGCGTTGGGATCCACCAGTGCCAATAGCTCAGGGCCATTGGCTGCGGGGTTGTTGACTCCGCGCCCTATGGGATAAGCCCGCATCGGTAGTGATGAGGGTTGGCAGAGCTGCCAGGCGTCATCGGCATTGGTATGTAGCCAACGTTCATACTGTGTGGGCGGAATAATTACCGGCATACGATGATGTAAGGGTGCAAAGCAGTCGTTGGGCTGGGTTGTGAGTATGGTGAAGGAATACTCCGTGTGTCCGTTACGACATTCAGACGCTTCCCATAAGCCCGCCATCGCAAAGGGAATGCCCCGTGCTGATGCCGTCTCAGGTAATGCTCGGTCTTGGGATGAAGCCAGATGATCTTCCACACAAATTTGATACGGCTGCTTCGCTCGCCCCTCCCGCTGTTGCCATTCAATCACGCCGGTGCAGGGTATTAAACATCGCTGATTATCGAACCAAGGCCCTTGGTACATCCGGCTTTCGGTGATGGTTTCCGACTTGGCATTAATGGTGCTGTAGCTGGTGAATTGCCCACGACTCCAACGCGGAATTAAACGCCATGTCAGCAGCTCTAAAGCGGGGTGGCCTTCACGCAGATGGATAACCGGTGCTTGACGCACCACGGGTGGTCGCTGGGGTTTGATGTCGCTGGGTGCCTGGTTATAGAAGGGCAGCTTGGGTTCGGGGCCAATTAAGTCCAGTAAATCGGGCCCAAACTGAAAGGCGCTGAATAAATCTTGCAGTGAGAGATCCAGGGCATATCGTCCGCACATGCCAGCTATCCTTTGTGGTGATGTGGTAAGAATAAGCGCCGCTATGCGCTCGCTTTATCTTAAGGCAGCTTTCCAAAAGACGGCAAGAAAGGGTGGCGCTGTGTTGCTTGCTTGATAAGGATGTGATGTGGTGCTAGCGGAATACGCAAAAGCGCCCATGATGGGCGCTTTTTTTAAAGCATCAAGACACGCAGCTCGGCGTTGTTGCTGGCGTTAATGGTTAGTGATCGCGAGCAACGGAATAGCGGCACAAAGCGATTAAGGCATCGCGATATTTACTGCTGGGCAGTGAGACGAGGGCAGACTCGGCTTTATCGGCAATCTCTTGTGCGCGTTGGCGAGCCAGTGGCAATGCGTCGGTACGTTTGAGAATCGTCATGACTTCGGCCATGCGGCCATCGCCACCATTGAGGATGATCTCGTCCAAAATGGCGCGCTCGCTATCGGAGGCGCGTTGGCGCGCGAAGATAATGGGCAAGGTGGGTTTACCTTCAGCCAGATCGTCGCCCAGCTTCTTGCCCAGTACTTCCTGTTCAGCGCTGTAATCGAGCACGTCGTCCATAATCTGAAAAGCAGCACCCAATTCACGACCGTAGTCGCGCAGCGCTTGACGCAGTTCAGGAGGCACACCCGCCAGCAAGCCACCGAGTTCACAGGCGGCTTGGAACAAGCGCGCGGTTTTGTGCTCGATCACTGCGAGGTAATCGGCTTCGGTGATCTCGGGGTTGCGCATGTTCAGCAGCTGCATCACCTCACCTTCGGCGATGATATTGGTGGTATCGGCGAGGATTTCCATCACTCGCATATCACCCACTTCAACCATCATTTGAAAGCTGCGCGAATAGAGAAAATCACCCACTAAAACGCTGGCTGGGTTCCCCCAACGTTTGTGTGCGGTTTCACGGCCACGGCGCATGTCGGATTCATCGACCACATCATCGTGAAGCAAGGTGGCGGTATGAATAAACTCAATAACCGCTGCCAGCAAGATATGTTTATCACCCTCGTAACCGCAGGCGCGAGCGGCTAGTAGATGCAATTTAGGGCGTAGGCGTTTGCCACCACTTGCGATGATGTATTCGGCGATCTGGCGAACCAGGACCACGTTAGAGCTTAACCACGAGCGAATGCACTCATCCAGCCGTTGTAGTTCGGATTCGATAAGCTGGGAAGAGGCTTGCACCGGGTTTGCTGTTGTTTGTGCGAGAGAAATTACAGGCATAGCCCCCCTATTATAGGCTTTTCTTAGCCCTGAATTCAGCTTTACGGGAAATCTTTAATGCCAGGCCATAGTTTGTTCACAAGTGTGGTGCCAAGGTCGATAGCGTAGATGCGTTTACTGAACCATATCCTTATTTTCGAACATACCCAATTGGGAACGATCGGTCATTTTGATACGCTTAAGTGAAATACCCAAAATAAGGCGAGCACACGAGTGCTTTACGTCTGTTGAACTTGTACGCGATATTGTTGGTAGATTTTTGTTTTATGTTGTAGTTTTGTCTTGATATGGACTAACTGCGGCACTTTGTCGCAGGCTTTATAAGGTATTAGGCATCATTTAATTGAGTATTTTGCTGTGCCGTTTTGATAACTTTTGCCGTAGAAATTGTCCATTTGGGTATTTTCTTAACCGTACATGCGTTTTTTTTTGCTTATTTTTTTTGCTGCTTAGAAATAAACACTAAGCGGTCTAGGCGTTGCTATGTCCCGTTTTACAAGGCCTTAATGCAAATGCATGCACTTAATCGTATTAATAAATGGATTGAGCTAAGCACTATCGAATATTTACCGGTGTGGTTGACAGCGGTATGATGATGTTCGACGGCTTGCCGTCTATAACTCCATAAATAAACCGAAGATTTTGCTACACAAGGCATTATGAACGGGATATTGGTTCTGGAGTCATAAGGGGGAACGCTAGATTTGCGTTTGATTCAATTTGTTGATTGCGGCTGCGAAATAGGGATGTGGCGAAATCGGTAACTGGTTGCCGGTGGGCCGCGTCACATTATGAGGGGGTCGGTATCGTTAAGGTATCGACATTGTGACTATTCCGCTATGAGAATGCCAATGAGTGAGAATGCACAAGCTGCTATAGAGGCCATCGATCAACCGGATCCAGAAGAAATCAGAGCCCATGCAGAAGACGCCGCACGCTTGTTAAAAGCGTTAGCCAATTCTGCCCGCCTACAGGTTCTGTGTTCTTTGGTAGACGGTGAGTTATCGGTGGGGCAGATCAACGAAAATGTCGCATTGAGTCAGTCTGCACTATCTCAACACTTAGCGATTTTACGTCGTGAAGGGTTGGTGAGTACACGTCGTTGTGGGCAAACCATCTACTACGCTTTAGCGGGTATGGCGGTTCAGCGTGTGCTTGAAGTGCTACATGATATCTATTGTGATGAAGGCCATAGTGTAGGACTGGCGAAAGCCTGTTAAAAAAGGCGGCCTTAAATCTTATAAGTTTCAACCAAAAAATTGCCAAACATTTGAGTATCAATGACTAAGGGTTTTTCCAGGTCATTAACTTGCCAGGCTTCAAGCGGTTTACCTGAACGTGTTTACCAATATTTAAGTCGCTGGCTTTAAATCGATAACTTAAATGTGCACAAGTTCTAGCTAGATGCTGCAGAGGGTGTAGATCTTTGGATCTCAGTGATTGGGTTCTGCACAAGCAACGCTAAGAAACGTCAGGACCAATCCTGCAAGCGCTAGATATGTGTTGGCGAGGCTAATGATGACAAGCTTGGGCCTCAACTGACATGCCATATTGGTGCTTAGCCGTTTCGTTTTGTAAACGGTTAGGCCATGGCAAGTTTGATGAGTACTGATGTTGAGTCTATATGTTAGTTACCTAAAGTGTTGACTGCTTATAGATTACGCCTGATTAAAGTAAAGAATGATCGTTTTCGGCACTTCGTTTTGACAGTTCGATCACGATGATTCAATACTGCCGTTTGCAGATGGCTATAACCTATTGGTGGTGCATACCTTACCTATGCCACCAAGACCCATAGCAAGCGATAGCTAAGCTGTCGCTTGCTTTCTCCTGCCTTTTGAGTTTCTTTCATGCGCGTAGTGATCCTTTGAATTTTCAGCAGGATCTAGTCAGCGCTGTCTACTCGACATAAGATAAGCAATCTTTTTGACTGCCGACGATATAACGACTATCGGTAGTTTTTTTCTCCCCTAACGACAAATGCGCTGCATATAGATAGCGCTGATTGTGGTTTTCGGTATCGGTAGCAACCCGGTATGAGCCTGGAATGAGCCCGGTATAGGCACACGATAAGTCTAGAGTAAGCCCAGGATAAGCCCAGAGTAAGCAACAAGTGGTGGAATCAATACTATGCCTTTCTTAGTCGACTTTGATCCGGTGGCCTTACAAATAGGGCCGTTAGCCGTGCGTTGGTATGGTCTAACGTATTTGGCGGCGTTTTTAGCTTTCTTATGGCTAGGTAAACGCCGTGCTGCCGGTGAGCAAGCGCCATTAACTGTGGCGCAAGTAGACGACCTCTTATTTTATGGCGTGCTGAGTGTGGTCGCTGGTGGTCGCATAGGCTATATGTTGGTGTATGGCAATGAGCAATTGTTTAGCGATCCATTGAGCTTATTCCGTATTTGGGAAGGTGGCATGTCGTTTCATGGCGGCTTGTTAGGTGTCATTGTGATGATGATCTGGTACGGGCATCGTCAAGGTTGTGGCTTTTGGCGTTTGGCCGATTTTGTCGCGCCTTTAGTACCACCCGGTTTAATGTTTGGCCGCCTGGGTAATTTTCTCAATGGTGAGCTTTGGGGGCATAAAACCGATGTGTCTTGGGCGATGATCTTTCCCGACTCTATCTCTGGCATCGCCAGTCGAGAAGAGCTTTATCGCCTGCACGAAAGCGGCTTGTTAAACGATGAAGCCCGTCATCCCTCGCCACTGTATCAGGCGGGCATGGAAGGCTTATTGTTATTCATTGTTTTGTATTGGTATTCCAGTAAACCGCGCCCCACCATGGCAGTTTCTGGTTTGTTTTTAGTCGGTTACGGTGTTTTCCGCAGTGTAGCTGAGTTTTTCCGGGTTCCTGATGCGCATTTGGGGCATCTGGCGTTTGGTTGGTTAACCATGGGGCAAATTTTATCGCTGCCGATGATAGTGGCCGGTTTAACCTTAATGGTGCTGGCTTATCGCAAGGCAGCTAGCGCCTGAGTGGAGGTATGGCACGATTGATTGCGTGTCTGCATGTTACATATTCTGTTATCGAAAAATCCTAAAAGAACGTAGAATTCTATTTATTGAAAACCAATAAAGGTGGGTAGCTGGGTATGCAGTCCTATTTGGCGCTATTGAAGAAAATTCGGGATGAGGGCAGCGAGCGGGGCGATCGCACCGGCACTGGTACTAAAAGCCTGTTTGGGCATCAATTACGCTTTGACTTGTCGGCTGGCTTTCCTGCCGTAACCACGAAAAAACTGTATTTTCCGGCCATTATTCATGAACTGCTGTGGTTTCTACGTGGCGACACCAATGTGGCTTATCTTCAACAACACGGTGTGAAGATTTGGAATGAGTGGGCTACAGAAAATGGCGATTTAGGGCCAGTTTACGGTGCACAATGGCGCTCTTGGCAGGGGCCAGACGGGCAGGCGATTGACCAAATTCAAGAACTCATCACGGCCATTAAAACGCGACCCTTTTCACGCCGCCATATTATTAGTGCGTGGAACCCGGCAGCATTACCTGATGAGCGCCAATCTCCACAGGAAAACGTGCTGGCCGGGCGTATGGCTTTGGCTCCTTGCCATACCATGTTCCAATTCTACGTTGCTGAAGGACGCCTGAGCTGCCAGCTGTATCAGCGCAGTGCCGATGCTTTTTTGGGCTTGCCCTTTAATATTGCCTCCTATGCCTTGCTTACTGCCATGTTGGCTCAGGTTTGTGGGCTTAAGGTGGGCGATTTTGTGCACACCTTAGGCGATGTGCATTTGTATTTAAATCATCTGCAACAAGTGGATGAACAATTGCAGCGCGATCCCTTACCCTTGCCGCAGTTGCAGCTTAATCCCGATATCGACGATTTATTCGCCTTCACTGCCGACGATATCGCCATTGTCGACTACCAAAGCCACCCAGCTATTAAGGCACCCATTGCTATTTAAATCTGTTCGCCCAGGAGGGATAACATGGCTGTGCTCGTGCTGTAGCTGTTGTCAATATTCATTAATCATTTTGTGCTAAACTTTTTGGTGTGGAAGTAATTTCTCATGCGAAATCAAGAACATTCACCAACGCCGTTGATCACTATCGTGGTTGCGATGACACGTAATCGGGTGATTGGCAGCAATGGTGACATGCCTTGGCATCTCCCGGCCGATTTGAAGCATTTCAAAGCGGTAACCTGGGGAAAACCCATGATTATGGGGCGCAAGACCTTTGCTTCCATCGGTAAAGCATTACCGGGGCGTCGTAATTTGGTGATTAGCCGTTCACCACAAGCTCCCGAGGATGGAGTGGAGTGGTTCACTTCGTTACCAGCAGCGCTAGCTGCTTGCCACGATTGTGAAGAAGTCATGATTGTGGGTGGTGGCATGTTGTATCAACAAGCGCTACCACTGGCACAACGTTTGTGGCTCACCGAGGTGGATTGCGAATTGGAAGGTGATACTTGGTTTCCAGCCATCGATAACAACGATTGGCACGAAGTGGAGGCCAGTGTGCATCAAGCCGATGAGCGCCATCGTTACGATTTACGTTTTCGACTGCTGGAAAGAATTCAAATAGCACATGATCAAAAGCCGGCAAGCCAATGCCCAGGCCCGATCATGGACGAACCACCCACAGCCTAAACGGAATTTTTTCTCCCCACTAACAGCCGCTGGCCGTCGCCGCTGGTTTCTGCTGATTATCAGTTTACTGATTTTGGGCGGCGTGGCGCGCGCGGCGCAACTTTGGGTCGACAGCCTTTACCATGGCGAGCGCAAGCCCTATTTGCAGCGCCCCAGCGCCGATGCCATCAGTATTTTCTGGCAAAGTGCTGAAGCCGAAGCAGGGCAGATTCGTTATCGTGAGTTAGGGCCGCAAGGTCGACACCAACCACAAGATGAGCGCCGCCTGAATTATCCGTTGGCCCAACGCCACCGTGTGCGTATCGATGGGCTCCGCCCCGCTACCGAGTACGAATACAGCATTTGGCATCGGGGCCAGTTGCGCCATGGGCCGTTTCGGTTTTGGACCTGGCCCGATACCCAGCTGCGCGACGAAATTGATTCGGTACGCCTGTGGGTGCTGGGTGATCCGGGCTACAACAGTCAACTCGCCCAGCAGGTGCGTATAAGCGCCCATGAGTGGTTTCTACAAAATCCGCGTGACACCGGCGGTGCTTTCGACTTTTGGTTAACCACCGGCGATAACGCGTATCGCTCGGGACGCAACCGTGAGTTCCAAGCCGCTCTATTCGAGCCCTATGCCGATTGGTTATCGCGCTATGTGTTGTTTCCTGCTTATGGAAACCACGATGCGCGACGCTGGGCGTTTTTCGATATCTTCGATTTCCCCACCCAAGGTGAAAGTGGCGGTGTGGCTTCTGGTGATGAGCATTTTTATAGTCTGGATTTTGGTCCATTGCATGTGGTGATGCTGGATTCCCAAGACAGTGATATGAGCACCGGTAGCCCTATGCGGCGTTGGCTAGAAGCAGATTTAGCCGCAAATCAAAGCCCATGGACCATGGCGGTGTTGCATCATCCGCCGTACAGCCGGGGGTCTCATGATTCAGACGATGGCCGTGGTAGCGATTGGCGCATGCTAGCGGTGCGTGAAGATTTAGTACCCGCTTTAGAAAACCTGGGTGTGGATGTGATTTTGGCGGGCCATAGCCATGCCTACGAGCGTAGTCATTTGATACGTGGCCACTACGGCATGAGTGATGAATTCAATGCCGAGCATCTACGTGACTCGGGCTTACTCTACGACGATATTCACCTGTATCAGCAAGCACAAGATTGTGCGCCTGAATGTGCCAGCCTATACGTGGTGCTCGGTAATGCGGCAGAACTGCATGCCGGAACGATGGATCACCCGGCTTTGGACATCGCGCTGGTGCGGGGCGGCTCGTTGATCTTGGAAGTGACCAATGACTGCTTCGGTGGCGGCATGCTGGCGGTGGAAGGAGAATGGGCCGATCGCTTCTTGGTGAGTAAAGGCAAAGTGCGCTGTGAAGGCTTGAGTATTCAACAGTAGTGCATGGAAGCTTGCCGCGTTTATCGTTATGGCAACGAAGGAGCAGCGGAGTGCGGCCCCTTCGTTGCTTGTGCAGTGCTTGGCTGCGGTGCGATTAGGCGCGTAAGTGAGCCAGTACGGCTTCGGCGCTGCTGTTTTCAAACGTGCCGGGTGGATCGATCCACAAGCCTTCCACCTGGCCGTTGTTGATGATCATGGCGTAGCGTTGTGAGCTAGTGCCCATACCAAAACCGCTGGCATCTAAGTCTAGACCTAATGCTTTGGTGAAATCGGCGTTGCCATCGGCGGCCATGACGACTTGATCACCACTACCGGCATGTTGGCCCCAAGCGCCCATCACAAAGACATCGTTCACTGATAAGCACACGATACGATCGACACCTTGACCACGAATCTCTTGGGCTTGCTCGATAAAACCGGGTAAATGACGAGCAGAGCAGGTGGGCGTGAAGGCACCGGGTAGGGCAAAAACCACCACACGGCCACTGCCCAATAACTCCTGTGCTTGTACTTGGGCGGGGCCATCGGCTTTCATCACACCTAAAGTGGCATCCGGAATACTGTGACCGACTTCAATGCTCATGCTTCAACTCCTATTCGCTTGAGGCTCAATAAAAAGACACAGGCCCGCCATGGGCGAGCCTGCTGATATATTGCTTGATACTATTGATTTGCTGTTGTCGGCCTGTGAAAGCCGTTTGATCAGCCAACACGCTTTGGTTTCACCTTAAAGTGGCTTAACTTAAAGTGATTAACCAAGGCCGCTTAGCCCAATGCCTCGTTGATGGCGTTAATCAAATCTTTTTTGTCCACCGGCTTAGTGACATAGCCTGCCGCGCCTTGGCGCATGCCCCAAATGCGGTCGGTTTCTTGATTTTTGGTGGTGACGAAAATCACCGGAATCTGCTCGGTGCTGGATTCTTTAGAAATCGCGCGGGTGGCTTGGAAGCCATTCATGCCCGGCATGACGATATCCATCAAAATCAGATCAGGCAGCTCAGCCTTGGCTTTTTCAACACCTTGCTCACCGGTTTCTGCGGTGATTACCTCGTGCCCTTCGCCTTCCACAATCTGAGATAGGGAATACAAATGTGACTGCGAATCGTCAACAATTAATACTTTGGCCATAACAGTTTGTCCCCAAGGTCTCGTGCCTTCATTGTGTTCCGATAACACCGGAAACCCCAGCGCTATCTTATCCCTTTGAATTGATAGTTTTGGTGTCGTTGGACGCCACTTAATTTGGCAAACCAGAATGCCAGCGGGCGTCACTTCATTTGCTTAAAAACATGATCTTAAGATCATGTTGGGAAATCAAGCATCTCCCATTTTTACCACGGTACGGCCCAAGGAACCACCTTTCAACATATGCTCGAAGATCTCGGGCAATTCTTCCATGGTGGCTTCACGGGTCATGAGTTGCTCTAAATGGCGTGGTTTCCATTCATTGGCAAGCTTGGTCCATAAGTTACTGCGAATGTGGTACGGGCAACCTGCAGAATTAATGCCCAACAGACCAATACCACGAATAATAAACGGCATCACCGTGGTGCGCAGATCGATACCAGCGGCTAAGCCACAGCTGGCGATATTGCCCCAAGGCTTAATGACGCGGGTGAGGCTGGCCAGCATTTCGCTGCCCACATTGTCGATGGCGCCCGCCCAGCGTGCCGATTCCATCGGTCGATCGCCCAACCATAAGCCTTCGCGCGCCACGCATTGGCTGGCACCTAAACTTTGCAGCCAATCGAATTGATCGGTCTTGCCGCTGATGGCGTGGACTTCGTAGCCCGCCGTGTGGAGCAAGCTAATCGCAATAGAACCCACGCCACCGGTGGCACCGGTAACGACAATGGGGCCCATATCGGGCGTTTGGCCAGCGTCTTCCATGCGTTGCAAGCTTAAGGCTGCCGTAAACCCTGCGGTGCCTAAGCCCATGCACTCACGCAAGGTAAGACCTGTGGGTTTGGGTACCGCCCATTGGCTTTCAACGCGCAGGTATTCGCTGTAACCGCCGTCGCGGGTTTCGCTTTGGCCACAGCCGGTAACGAGGACTTCGTCGCCCACCTTAAATTTATCGCTTTCGCTGTGTACCACCACACCGGCGCTGTCGATACCACCGTTTAAGGGGAACTGACGCAGGATTTTGCCTTTGCCTGTACCTGCCAGTGCATCTTTATAGTTAATGCTGGACCACAACACCCGAATAATGACATCGCCAGGGCTCAGTTCGTCCGTCGACATACTGGTAATGGCGGCATGGTGGCCGTCGTCGTCATGGTTAATGCGAAACGCATTAAAACTGCTGGGTACGCTGCTCATAGCTTGTCTTGAGTGTCCTGCTCGGCTGGCTTCGATGATCTCGTATTATTACCTAAGAAGGCGCGTTAGGCACCATATTTCAGGCTTTTATCATCATTTTAATGGTCAATTGCATGGTCGATTTTCTTTAATGTTTACGCATGAAAACGATGTGAACTGAGATGGCGGAAGCGGTGATATTTTTAAACACTACGAAAAGCAAAAAAAAAGAGCATGGATGACAGCACCCATGCTCTTTTCAATTTTGCTGTCAGAACTGAATCTGATCTCTCAATGGCGCGCTGGGTAGCGTATTTCCATAGCGCGCTATTGAGCAGTAGAACTTAGTTGGCGCGGTGAATAGCGCGTTTGTCTACGTGTAAAGCGGCTTCGTGTACGGCTTCCGATAAAGTGGGATGCGCGTGAACGATGCGCGCTAAATCTTCAGCGCTGGCGGCGAATTCCATGGCGACTACACATTCGGCAATCAGCTCAGAAGCGTTGGCACCGATAATGTGCACGCCTAAGATTTCGTCGGTATCGGCATCGGCCAGAACTTTTACCGAACCCGCAGCGTCGCCCATGGCCAAACCACGGCCGGTGGCGGCAAAGGGGAAGTTGCCCGAACGGAATTCAATGCCTTCGGCTTTCAATTGCTGCTCGGTTTTACCCACCCAGGCGATTTCAGGATCGGTATAGATCACCCAAGGAATGGTATCTAAGTTAATGTGACCCGCTTGACCGGCGATCACTTCGGCTACTGCAATGCCTTCTTCAGAGGCTTTGTGGGCCAGCATAGGACCGCGAATCAAATCGCCAATGGCCCACACGCCGTCGACACCAGTGCGGCAGTGTTCGTCGGCAACCACACGACCACGTTCGTCCAATTGCACGCCGCAATCGTCGGCTAACAGGCTTGCGCTGGCGGCACGGCGGCCAACGGCCACCAATAAGCGATCTAATACCAGTTGTTCTTCGCCGCTGCCGTTATCGATGGTGACATTCACCTGGCCATCGACCACTTGAGCTTGCTTCACCTTGGTGTTTAAGCGGATGTCCAAACCTTGCTTTTTGAACTCACGCGCGGCTACTTTGCTGATGTCGACATCGCAAGCGGCCAAGAAACTATCCATGGCTTCAAACAGTACCACTTCAGCGCCTAAACGCTTCCATACGCTGCCCAGCTCCAAACCAATCACACCGGCACCGATCACCCCCAATTTACCGGGAGCCGACTGGAAGCACAGCGCGCCTTCGTTATCGACAATGTATTCGTTATCGACAGGCACATTAGGAATATGAACGGGCACCGAACCGGCGGCCAAGATGATGTTGGTGCCTGAGTAAATGACGGTTTCGCCACTGTGCAGGCTCACTTCGACCTGGCGATCTTTCAGCAGTTTGCCGCGACCATGGGCAAAGGTCACTTTGTTGGCTTTCAGCAGCTGGGTTACGCCACCGGTGAGCTGCTTCACCACTTTGTCTTTACGTTGCACCATGGTGGGTACGTCCAGGCTGACGTTATCGGCCTGAATACCGTGGGCTTTGTATTGATGCTGTAAGTGGTGGAAGTGCTTGGTGGAGTCCAGCAAGGCTTTCGAAGGAATACAGCCAACGTTCAAGCAGGTGCCACCGGGTGCCGGTTTACCATCGGCGTTTTGGCGGTCATCGATACACAGCGTGTTCAGACCGAGTTGGGCAGCACGAATGGCGGCAACATAACCACCAGGTCCGCCACCGATGACAATCACATCAAATTGCTGTTGTTCGCTCATGGGAGGTCCGTTATTAAATTCAATGAAGAGCGCTGGCAGTTTTGCGTAAGCATGCGCTTTTTAGCAAAAGCACCAAGACGCCACACAGCGCGGGTGTTGACCGCGCTGTGGCAACCCGCACCTTTGGTGGTGCGGATCTACAAGCCAGAAATTACAGGTTGAGCAGCATACGCGCAGGATCTTCCAGCGCTTCTTTAACCGCTACTAAGAACTGTACCGCGTCTTTACCGTCGATGATGCGGTGATCGTAGCTCAGCGCGATGTACATCATAGGCGCAGCAACGATTTCGCCGTTTTCGACCACGGGGCGCTCTTTAATGGTGTGCATGCCCAAAATAGCGCTTTGCGGCGGGTTCAACAGTGGTGTCGACAACAGCGAACCGAAAACACCACCGTTGGTGATGGTGAAGGTGCCGCCTTGCAGGCTGTCTAAACCAATGGTGCCCTTACGCGCTTGGCCAGCGTACTCGGCCAGTTGGCTTTCGATTTCTGCCAAGCTCATCAGGTGTGCGTCGCGCAAGATGGGAACCACCAAACCGCGCTCGGTAGAAACCGCAATACCCACATCCATGAAGCCGTGATAGATGATCTCGTCACCTTCCACCGAGGCATTCACAACGGGATGTTTTTGCAGGGCTTCGCAGCAGGCTTTCACGAAGAACGACATGAAGCCCAGCTTGATACCGTGGGTTTTTTCGAACTCGGCTTTGAAGCGCGAGCGTAAGTCCATCACAGCGCTCATGTTGACTTCGTTGAATGAAGTCAAGATCGCTGCGGTGTTTTGCGCTTCTTTCATGCGCTCGGCAACGCGCGAACGCAAACGGGTCATTTTCACGCGTTCTTCTTGGCGGGCACCGCCACCGCGAACGTGCTTAATCACGTCGGCTTTGGTCACACGACCACCACGGCCGCTACCTTCCACTTCTTTGGTGTTGACGCCTTCTTCGGCAGCCAGCTTACGTGCAGCCGGAGCAATGCCCTTGGGCTCGTCACTACTGGCGGCAGGTGCTGCGGGGGCGGCCGGAGCGGGAGCCGCTGCCGCAGGGGCTTCGGCTGGAGCCGCCGCTGCGGGGGCTTCTTCGGCTGCACCTTCTTCCAGAATGGCCATTACTTGGCCGCTGGTGACGGTGGCGCCAGCTTCCTGGGTGATTTCCTTCAGAATGCCGTCTGCCGGAGCGGGTACTTCCAGTACAACTTTATCGGTTTCCAGGTCCACCAGGTTTTCATCCCGGCTGACGCGATCGCCAGGCTGCTTGTGCCAGCTCGCCACGGTGGCGTCAGCCACTGATTCGGGCAGGACGGGAACTTTGACTTCGATGCTCATGATAGGGTCAGGCTCCTAAAGACTTTTGATGGGCAGGCCCAGGGCCTCCCGGGTCAATGTTTTTTGTTCTTCCAGGTGGATGGAATAATAGCCAACCGCCGGCGAGGCACTCTCGCTGCGGCCGGCATAACTCAGGCGCTGGGTAGCCAGCAACATTTCGTTCAAGCGCGGCTGGATAAAGAACCAGCTGCCTTGGTTTTTCGGTTCTTCCTGGCACCACACCACTTCGGTGGCATGGCTGTAGCGTTGCAGAATGCCGGCAA
Organism: Lysobacterales bacterium; assembly: GCA_022360675.1. Taxonomy (GTDB): domain Bacteria; phylum Pseudomonadota; class Gammaproteobacteria; order Xanthomonadales; family Wenzhouxiangellaceae; genus JAKSCJ01. Next base: position 1,993 of record JAKSCJ010000051.1, on the reverse strand, counting down.
TTTCGCGCTGCGGGAACGGATACAACTGCTCGACACGCACCACAGCCACTTGGCTCAGGTGTAATTCTTCGGCCTGTTCGGCCAGATCGTAGTACACCTTGCCCGAACACAGTACCAAGCGTTTGACTTGGTTGGTTTCGGGTTTGCGTGGGTCGTCGATGACATTCTGGAAGCCACCTTCGGCCAAGTCGCTCAATTGCGAAACGGCTGCTTTATGACGCAGTAAGCTTTTCGGCGTCATAACGATCAACGGTTTGCGATATTGGCGCACCATTTGGCGGCGAATCAGGTGGAAAATCTGCGATGGCAAGGTGGGCATGCACACTTGCATATTGTCTTCGGCGCACAGTTGTAAGAAGCGTTCCAGGCGACCTGAAGAGTGTTCAGGGCCTTGGCCTTCGTAGCCGTGCGGTAAGAATAAGGTCAGGCCCGATAAACGGCCCCATTTGGCTTCGCCAGAGCTGATGAATTGGTCGATCACAACCTGAGCACCGTTGGCGAAATCGCCAAATTGGGCTTCCCAAATCACCAAGGTGTTGGGATCGGTGGTGGCATAACCGTATTCAAAGGCCATCACGGCTTCTTCAGACAGCAACGAGTCGATCACCGTGACGTTTTGGTCTTCTTTCGCTAAACGCGCCAGAGGTAAATCGGAACCGCCACCGTTTTGCTCGTGCAGCATGGCATGACGATGGAAGAAGGTGCCGCGACCGGAATCTTGACCCACCAAACGCAGGCTGTAGCCTTCGTCGATGAGGCCGGCATAGGCCATGGTTTCGGCAAAACCCCAGTCCATCGGCAGATCGCCGGCGGCCATTTTGACGCGATTATTGACGATTTGCTGCACACGAGAATGCAGCTTGAAGCCGTCTTTCAGTGGCAAAATGGTGCCCGCCAACGAGCGGATTTTATCTTCGCTTAAAGCGGTGATGGCTTCGCTGCGCCAGTCGCCAGAGTACTGGCTCCAATCCACACCGCTATTGGTGTTGGAATCGGGCAGTACATCGGCCACTTGTTGGCCGGCGTCTAGTTTGTCGCGGTAATCGCTCACCATTTTTTGCGCTTCGTCCGCCGTGATGGTGCCATCGGCGATCAAACGATCGGCGAACAGCTGACGCACGGTTTTCATCTTGCGAATGGTGGTGTACATCACCGGTTGGGTGGCGGCCGGTTCGTCGGCTTCGTTGTGACCATGGCGGCGGTAGCACACCAGATCGATCACCACGTCTTTCTTGAACTGCTGGCGGAAGTCTTCGGCCAGTAGCGAGGCAAATTGAACCGCTTCGGGGTCATCGCCATTCACGTGCAAGATGGGTGCTTGAACCATCTTCGCCACTTCGGTGCAGTACAAAGTAGAGCGTGCATCCAGCGGATTGCTGGTGGTAAAGCCCACTTGGTTGTTGACCACCACATGCAAGGTGCCGCCCACGGCAAAGCCGCGTGCTTGCGACATATTAAACAGTTCCATCACCACGCCTTGGCCGGCAATGGCGGCGTCACCGTGAATGATGATGGGCATGACTTGATCGTAGTTTTCGTCGTTGCGGCGCTCTTGACGCGCACGGGCGGAGCCCACCACGACGGGGTCAACGATTTCCAAGTGCGAAGGATTGAACGCCAGCGCCAAATGCATGGAACCATGGCTGGTTTCACGATCAGAGCTGAAGCCCATGTGATATTTCACATCGCCACTGCGGCTTAAACCGGCAGGTTTAATCTTGCCTTCGAATTCTTCGAACAGCTGGCCTGGGTTTTTACCGAGAATATTCACCAGCACGTTTAAGCGACCACGGTGGGCCATGCCAATCACGGCTTCTTTCACGCCTTGTTCGCCGGCGTGGTGAATTACTTCGTACAGTAATGAAATTAAGCTCTCACCACCCTCCACCGAGAACCGCTTCTGACCCACATAACGGGTGTGTAAGTAGCGCTCTAAGCCTTCGGCGGCAGTGAGTTTTTCGAGAATACGGCGACGGCCTGTGGCATCGGCGTT
>JAKSCJ010000153.1 GCA_022360675.1 Lysobacterales bacterium | reverse complement strand
GGGTTGGCATATCGAATGCTCGGCCATGTGTGCTGAACATTTAGGTGAAGAAATCGACATTCATGCCGGTGGCCAGGATCTCGTTTTTCCACATCACGAAAACGAGATTGCCCAAACTCGTTGTGCCTTCGGTCACGAGCATTTTGCGCGTTACTGGGTGCATAATGGCTTTGTTCAGGTGGAAAGCCGCAAGATGTCGAAATCTATCGGCAATGTCTTGTTGGTGCGCGAACTCAGCAAATACCATCCGGGCGAGGTGCTGCGCTATGTTTTACTACAAGCCCATTATCGCCAACCGCTGGATTGGTCCGAAAAAGCACTGGACCAAGCCCGCCGCACCTTAGATCGCCTGTATGCCAACTTACGCGGCCACCAAATCAACATTGGCGAAGACACAACCCCCAGCGAAGATTTCTTGGCGCTATTGGCCGACGATCTCAACACACCAAAAGCCTTGGCTGAAATTAACCGCTTAGGTCGTGAAGCCGCCAACTGCGAAGATGCCGAACAAGCGCAAGCTTTGCGTGAAAAACTTGTGGCTAATGCCCGCTTTATCGGTTTACTCAAGCAAGACCCAGAAGCTTGGTTCACTTGGCGTCCTGCGGCCATGGCTGAAGTCGACCCTATTAAAGTGGAGTCGCTCATCAACGCACGCCAAGAAGCACGCAAAAATAAAGACTGGGCCGAGGCCGATCGAGTTCGCGACCAGCTCACTGAAATGGGAATTGTTTTGGAAGATGGCGCAGGTGGCACTCGCTGGCGGGTGATGGAACCATGAGCGAACAAAACTTAAGCATTGACGAGGCCCAGCGCGAGATTGCCGATGAGTTTGGCTTTTTCGACGACTGGGGCAGCCGATACCAATACTTAATTGACTTAGGCCGTGGCTTGCCCGAGTTTCCCGCTGCGCTACGCACTGATGGCAACAAAGTTTTAGGCTGCCAATCCCAGGTGTGGCTTGCAATGGAAGGCGATGCTGAAACGCTGAACTTCCAAGCCACCAGCGATGCACTTATCGTTTCTGGCCTGATTGCGCTCATTTTGCGAGTTTATTCGGGTCGCAGTGCACAAGAGATTCTGACCACCGAGCCTTGGTTTGTGAGCGAAATTGGCCTCGATAAACATTTATCGCCCACTCGTAGCAATGGCTTACATGCCATGCTGAGCCGCGTAAAAGACTACGCTCGCGCACTACAATAGTTCTTCGATATGGCCACCTGCCGTTTCGCAGGTGGCCTTTGCTATGTGTTGTTGAGGCCGCACATAAACCGTGCTTTTAAAACCAAAACACTTCAAGATTTCTGCTGCTCTGTCCACACACTTAATTGCAGCTCCAAGCGCTTGATCTCACGCATCAGCGCCACTTTATTCATCTCCATCCAAAAATACATTTTGAACATGGCGATCGATAAAAACGCTGCACTAAACGCCAGCATCCAGTTCATGGCTGCGCGTACATCTTCTGTATGAACAAAGCGCCACACGCAATAAGCCGCCAAAATAGTGAACAAAAAACTCATGATAATGGCGAAGACTTTAATGCCCCGATTGCGCCCTTGTATCGAGCTCAACATGAGTTCGGGGATATTCATATCACTTTCTAACTCGTCGTACAGTTTACGATCTTCGCTCGACAGGCTTTGTCGAATAGCATCATCTAATGGATTGGACATTTGCTGCCTCCGTAAGCACAAAAAATAAATAAACAGCGTTTAGCGGCGTTCGTATCAACCCTCATCATCACGCCAAAGTGCGTCAAATCGCGCACGGGCCCGATACAAACGGGTTTTCACCGCGCTGGGACTGAGGTCAAGAGCAAAACTAAGCTCTTTCACGCTAAAACCCTCGAAGTAAAACAGCGACAGAATGGAGCGGTCATCATGGGGTAGGCGGATGAGTATCGAACGCACATCGTCCTCTGCCGGGTTTTCTTCTGCAGACAACGTCGGCAGCACTTGATCCAAAGCCACTTGGCGCTCGCGTTGGCGATAACTCTGACGTTGCCAATCGCGGCATTGATTGGTTGCCACCCGATACAACCAAGCGCGGAAACGTGCCGGGTCGCGCAGACGGTTAATCTGCCGACAACAGCTCAGCAAGCTGTTTTGTAAAACATCTTGGGCATCGGCTTCGTTTCCCAGTAAGCGCTGTATATAAACTAACAACGCGGCTTGGTGACGTTCGATGAGGCGGCGTAGTGCCGCTTGGTTACCCAGCTGTGCATTAAGCACCAGGTATTCGTCCCACACTTGTTCGCTTGAACGTTTCATAGCTATAGAGTCGGTGTGGAATGGGGTTTGGTCACTGAATTTTGAAAATAATTTTGGTGCCAAGCTAATGTGCAGGAAACGGCCAGGCAATGAACCACGGTGAGGCAGGCATAAAAAAACCGCCAGCGTGAACTGGCGGTTTTCAAAAGATCACTAAACCCGTTGGCGCTTGCTGAATGCAAAGCCAGGTTTAAATGCTTATTTGTTGGTGATTTTCAGCTCGGTACGACGATTCTTCGCACGGCCGGCGTCAGTATCGTTACTTGCCACGGGTGAGGACTCACCATAACCTTTCGAAGTTAAACGGCTGGCCGCAACCCCTTGGTTAATCAGGTAATCACGCACCGCTTTTGCACGGCGATCAGATAAGCGTTGATTGTAGCTTTCAGCACCAACACTATCGGTGTGGCCACCCACCTCAACAGTCACTTTGCTGTGATGTTTCAGCAAGGCTGCTGCTTCATTCAAGATATTCAGAGAAGCAGGCGTCAGGCGATCGGAATCAAACTCGAAGTTCACACCGGGTAAATCGATGGTTTCTTCCACTTCACAACCGTTCAGATCAACCACAGCACCAGCGCGGGTGTTGGGGCAACGATCGCGGCTGTTCTTCACGCCGTCACGGTCGTCATCACCATCCACCGGCTTGGGCGGCGGAGCGGGTTTGGGCTCGGGCGGTGGTGGTTTGGCCGGTGCAGGCGGTGGCGGCTTACGCTTGTCGCCAAAGGCATAAGTAATACCTGCGGTCACCAGCACATCGTCAAAGCCATCGCGCTGTACTGAGCGTACATCGTCGCTATCGTAACGATAAGCGGCTTGTACACGGGCGCTGAAGTGGTCGCTTAGTTCAAAGCGCACACCGGCGCCAGCAGTGAAGTACAGATCCGTGCTGCTGCTGAAAGAGCCTGAGTGATCGGTACCGCCAATACCTGCTAACAAGTATGGGCGCGCTTTGTGATCAGCATCTAACCAGTGATAGCGACCAATTAAACCCAGTGAGTACAGGTCAAAATCGTTACCGCCAACATTGGTATCGATGTAATCAAATTCTAAATCGACGCTGAAGTTTGGGGTCAGGAAACGACCAAAGCCGATACCGAAAACGGCATCGTTATCAACGCCAGTACGGTCGTCATCCAGGCCTGCATAACCACCAAATACAGAAGCATACCAGCGGTCATCATATTCTTCGGTTTGCGCTAAAGCACCTTGTGCAGCAAACAGCCCCACGCACGTCAGCAGTGCCAGACGTTTCGTGATCATTTTTTTCTCCTTTGTATGGTGCTCAATAGCAAGAGCGGCAGCAGTATAACAAAGGCTAATATTACGCCTCCGTGATCCAGGTAAAATTTCGTGAGATCATTCGCCCAGATATCCTTAGCAAAGCACAATATTGCCCACCGAAACGAGACAAAACCTCGATAATCTTATGAGCACTACGGCATAAATTTAGCACAGCTCGTTATAAATAGGGTCATTTAGGAAATGTTTTCACTGGCTTTTGAAACGCCTAGCCACGATAACTATCAAAGCTGATCAATTTTTCAGCCGAGTGACAAGAGGCAACATTTCCTTAAGCGATAACTAAAAAGTTTTAGCGGGCAAACAGCGTATCTCTTCGTGCGCCAAGCTTAAATGATGAGAATTACCATTGAGCCTGGCAGCGCAATTCAGGCCACCAGATCAAGACAAGTAAAGGTAAGCGTAATTTGAAAAAAGAGTCCAACGGAACAGTGCTGCAAAATCGCAAGCGCGATACTGGCCAGCATGAGCAAACTGCGGCCTTAATTTGAAATTTGGCGATTCGGGAGCCCAGGTGGCTTAAGCTGGCCTCAGATAGAAAACGGTCATGAAGACCAGGCGAAAACAGGCGGCAAGGCGTATACGTCGGCACTGTTATTTAGCAATAGCGCTCGCGAGGAGAAATTGAGATGCTAACCAGCTGGCACAAGACGCCGCAGCAATGGCCACGGAGATCGTGCCAGCTTGGTCTTGTTTATTATTTGTTCTTCATTTGCTTCTGGCGCATTTCCCAGCGCTCTTGAGCATCCAAACTCAAGGTAGCAATCGGGCGCGCTTCTAGTCGAGCTAAACCTATTTCTTCACCAGTTTCTTCACACCAGCCGTATTCGCCTTCTTCAATACGGTTGAGTGCTTGTTCAATTTTACCCAGCAACTTGCGGTAGCGATCGCGCGTACGCAGTTCCAAGCTATTCTCGGTTTCGCGCGTGGCGCGTTCCGCTTCGTCACCAACATCGCGCACTTCTTCGCGCAGATTGTCCATGGTGGCTTGAGATTCTTCGATCAGTTGCTGCCGCCATTCCAGTAACTTGGCACGGAAATAAGCCAAGTGGCGGTTGCACATATACTCATCGTCCATGGTGGGACGATATCCTTCTGGAAGTTCAATTTGTTCGTTAGCCATAGGCCTCCTCAGTGGATTTTCGGGCGCCAAACACCCTCGGCATCCTTGAGCTTTAGCGGGCGTTGTTATATCGTAAACCGTTTGATGGAGCAAGTTTTTTTCAACTTATTTAGCACCATCAATGACCCACTAAGCCGATCTTATTGTGAATATTCCGCTCCCTTTGCTGCGCTTTTTTACGGTTTTGGCCCAGATCGCCAGCACGCTGCTCATCGTACTTATCAAAGCCTATCGTTTCCTGCTCAGCCCGTGGGTCGGCCGTCATTGTCGTTTTACTCCCACCTGCTCTGCTTATGGATTGGAAGCCATTCAGCGTCATGGTCCATGGCGTGGCAGCTGGTTAACCATTCGGCGAATTTTCCGTTGCCACCCCTTATGCGAAGGTGGCCATGATCCTGTTCCGCCAAAGCGTGGGGAATCTTAATATTCCTGCCGGAGTAGGAATCGTTTACGTTCCACAGCACTGCTCTGACACAATTATGATGCACGCATCTTAGAACTCATCTTTTTACAAGCAACCCGAAAAGCAGGTCAAGCCTTACCCGGCTACAGCTCATCAGATTCTTGCAAAAAACCATAAAAACCAACATACAAACAACAACTTAAATTGTTCCAGGCAACTTATATCAATGCCTCGTAACAATTAGAGTTATAAGCAAGTCATGAATTACACGGCTTTTTAAGCGCAAACACCATAGCATGTTTTTATTGAAACATTAGTGCCAATAGTCATATTGCCGATCAACGGTTAACCCGCTCGCCCTAACACTAAGTGCGAGCGCAGTCGGCGCTGTATTCGACAAGCATGATTAGCGGCTAAGATTTGGCTAAAATGGGTCACATAATGCCCCTCGGAGAATGCCCTGTGTCGCACGAGAACGCTACTATGGATCAACTGCCGGTACTCATTAGTAATGCCACACTCGTTAACGAAGGCCGCCAACAACAGGCTGATGTGCTGATTCAGCAAGGTCGTATTGAGCGCATTGACAACCAAATCAGCGCGCCTGCCAATGCTGAAATCATCGACGCCCAAGGCCAATATTTGCTGCCAGGGATGATCGACGATCAAGTCCATTTCCGCGAGCCTGGCCTGGATCAAAAAGGAAACTTAAAAACCGAATCAGCCGCCGCGGTTGCCGGTGGCATTACCAGCTTCATGGAAATGCCCAACACCCAACCACCCACCACCACCCACGAGGCGCTGGCTGAAAAATACCAACGCGCCGTTGGACGCTGCACGGGAAATTATGCCTTCTACTTTGGTGCAACCAACGACAATATTGAAGCGATTCGCAGCTTAGATCCCAACCAAGCCGCTGGTATTAAGGTCTTCATGGGCGCATCTACGGGTAATATGTTGGTGGATCGTGCTGAAACACTGGAACAGATTTTCCGCGATGCTCCTTGTTTAGTGGCAACACACTGCGAAGACACCCCATCGATTCAGCACAATTTACGTTTGGCGAAAGAAAAATACGGCGTCATGATTCCCGCTTCGGCACACCCAGAGATTCGTGATGTAGAAGCTTGCTATCGCTCATCAAGCATGGCGGTGGCTTTGGCCAAAGAGCATGGCACACGCCTTCATGTACTGCATTTAACGACCGCCAAAGAGTTATCCTTATTTGAAGCCGGGCCGATCGCAGGCAAACAAATTACTGCTGAGGCTTGCGTTCATCACTTGTATTTCAGCCAAGATGACTATGCCACTTTAGGTAACCAGATTAAGTGCAACCCGGCCATTAAAACCAGCGATGATCGTGCCGCGTTGATACGCGCCTTAGTCGATGAAAAACTCGATATCATTGCTACCGATCATGCACCTCATTTGTGGGTCGAAAAATCCAGCAGCGACTACCTCCAAGCAGCCGCGGGCCTGCCCTTGGTTCAACACGCCATGCCACTGGCACTGGAATTAGTTCACCAAGGCCATTTAAGCCTTGAGGCTGTGGTGGCAAAGACCAGTCACAACGTAGCACAACGTTATCAAGTTAAAGAACGTGGCTATCTACGCGAAGGCTATTGGGCCGACCTCATCTTGGTTGATATGAATCAACCGTGGACGGTTAACAGCGAAGACCTTATGTATCGCTGCGGCTGGAGTCCGCTCAAAGGACGCACCTTCCAAAGCCGAATTAACCGTACCTGGGTCAATGGCTATCCCGTTTGGGACGGGCAAAATCATTCTGGTCGTTACCCTGGTATCGCTTTAGAATTTCAACGCTAGCACCTATATCAATAATAGCGTTCATTGCCTCTCAACAAGCCAACAACATGGCTTGTTGAGAACGGCTTTACACACCTACCGATCATCAATTTCAGTGGCAAGCACTGAAGCTTAAGGAGTTTTCTATGGGTATGTTGACAGGCAAAAAAGTCCTGATCGTTGGTATCGCAAGCAAGCGTTCCATCGCTTGGGGCATTGCCGAAGCGATGCACCGCGAGGGTGCAGAGTTGGCCTTTACCTATGTCAATGACAAAATGAAAAGCCGCGTTGAAGCGGCCGCAGAAGCTTTTGGCAACGGCCCGGTATTACCCTGTGATGTCACTCAAGACGATCAAATCGACGCGGTTTTCGAGGCATTAAAGAACGAATGGGGTCATCTCGATGGCTTAGTACATTCGGTTGGCTTTGCACCTAAAGACCAGCTCGAAGGTAATTTTATCGACGCAGTGAGCCGCGAAGGCTTTGGTATCGCACACGATATCAGCGCTTATAGCTTAGCCGCCTTAGCCAAAGGCGCACGCCCTTTAATGCAAGGCCGTAACGCCTCGATCTTAACCTTAAGCTACTTAGGTGCTGTTCGCGCCATGCCCAGTTACAACGTCATGGGCCTGGCTAAAGCAAGCCTGGAGGCTTGTGTTCGATACTTGGCACAAAGCATGGGACCTGAAGGTGTGCGGGTAAATGGTATTTCGGCAGGCCCAATTAAAACATTAGCTGCTGCCGGAATTTCCCAATTCCGTAAGATGCTCGATCATGTAGAACGTACAGCACCTATTCGTCGCAGCGTCACCATCGAAGACGTTGGCAATACCGCTGCGTTCTTATGTTCTGATATGGCTGCGGGTATCACCGGTGAGATCACTTACGTAGATGGTGGCTATAACACCTTAGGCATGCCTGAGCTCAACGCTGATTAATACACAAACCCAGCCAGCAATACGCTGAAACTACATCGTAGATAAAGCACAAAAAAGCCGAGCATGAATAGCTCGGCTTTTTTTATAAATGATATCTGAAGTTCTATTGCTTCATTCCTTAATGAATAAGCGGAGTGTATTTCCTTCTCCACAACATAAAGAACTTAAAGCCAAAAGAATAACAAGTTTTAAATAAAGCAATAGCTTTTAAACACAAGCTTCAGATACAACAAAGGGTGCTTAAAAGCACCCTTTGCAAATATGGCGGAGTGGACGGGACTCGAACCCGCGACCCCCG
>JAKSCJ010000124.1 GCA_022360675.1 Lysobacterales bacterium | reverse complement strand
GGTGCACAGCTGTATCGATAAAGTGGTAATGAAAAAGCCGATACCATTCATCACCGCCAACGCACTGCCGGTGGCTCCCGCCGGGGCAAAGTGGCTAGCCAAGGCCGAGAACTGGGGCGAGTCGCCCGCTACACTGATTCCCCAAATCAACAGCACGAGTAACAAACCAAGCCCTGCTACCGGCCATAACAGCGGAAACATCACACAGCACAAACCCGAAGTGGCCAAAGCCGCGAAAGCGATGGGGCCGCTACCCATTTTGCGTGAGGCATAACCGCCCAACACACAACCTAAACTACCCGCGCCGATAAACAAAAACGACAATAACGAGGCATGCGCGGGCGTAAAACCCCAGGCTTGGCCCGTGGAATCAATCCACAACAGAAAGATCAGCGGTGCCAGCGTCCACAGTGCGTACAGCTCCCACATATGGCCAAAATAACCACAGGCCGCCGCGCGGAATTCGGGCTGTTTAAAGGCGCGCAGCACACCGCCCCAATCTAGTTTGCCAGTGGCTTTTTCGTGGGGGCCGTCGCCCACGCTTAAAACGATAAAAGCGGCAACAAACGCCATCAACGACGACGCGCCCACCACCCATTGCCAAGGTAATTCTGTACCCAAAGCACGCACCAAATGCGGTAAGGCCGTGCCCAATACCAACATGCCGGTGAGCCAACCTAAGGCAAAACCTTTTTTCTCGGGCTCCCACGACACCACCAGTTTCATCCCCAAGGGATACACACCCGCTAGGCTAAAACCAGTAATTAAGCGCCACCACCAGGCGCTATTTAAACCCTCGCTCAACCAGGCAAAGCCCAAATTACTGAACGCGGCGATCAAAGCACAAACAAAAAAGATACGGCTGGCGTGGTAGCGATCGGCCAAGCCGCTGAGCGCAAAAAATAAGGTGCCCGCGATAAAACCGTATTGCACCGCATTGGTGAGCAAACCCACATCGGCCGCATTCAACGACCATAAAGTCAGCAACTGAGATGCCACGGCATTGGTGGAAAACCACACCGAGCTACCCATTAACTCGGCAATCACAATCAACAATAAAACGCGCGACATTCGGCCTCCCAGCACCTTCACTCATAAAAAAGCCCCGAGCCTGAATGACTCGGGGCCTTATTGTGCGCTGCCTGGGTTTGCTCTCTCAAGCCTGCTTTAGTCGAGGCTGAGCTTAAACCGTGTGCTAGGGCTTCGCCAGTGTTATTTCTTTGGCGGCGCGAAGTACTGGACTTTCTTCTTGCGCTCGGGCACACCGCCTTCGGCTAAGTAGTCAGCTACTGCACGGCGGGCATCGGCATGATGCTCGCGCGGATTTCGCGGGTTGTCGGGATCCACCGCATCAGCCAAACCAAAGACGGTGGCGTACATGCCGCTTTGATCGGGTGCTGCCTTTAACACTAAAGGATTGTTCAACAAGGCCGCGCGCGCCCATTCTTTGCGGATGTATTTCCAGAACACCTCGGTGCGCTCTACGTATTCATCGGCTTTGGCGAAATCGGCATTTTTAATACGCTCGTAGAGGTTTAAACCGTATTCACGCGATAACACCGCGCGCTTGGCCCGCAGGTTACCATCGCGATTGAGCACCACTTTGTTGTTGAACTGCTCATGAATCCAGCCGGTGGGCGTAATGGTGTGGGCATTCACCGCAACGAGTACATCGTAATCGTCACGCACCGAGAACTCACGACGCGGTAATGGGCGCCAGGTTTCGGGGGACTTCCACGACGAGAAATTACGCGTATGTTCCCAATCGGTAACCGCTGCATAGCGCGGAGAATCGTCCACGTGATACACCGTTTGCGACCACGCCCCACGGCGGTCATCGGCTGGCACTTCGCGTAGCGACCATTCATTTAAGCCATCGTAAACCAGGATATCGGCGGGCTCGAATTGCCAGTCTTGACGCCAGTGCTTGGTCACGAAAGGCCCTTGCACATTGCCTTCATCATCGACAAATTCCATTTGCAGTACGTGCTGCAAAATAATGAAATCGCCGCGATCTTCCAGTACGTAAACCTTCTCGGTGCCCCAGCTTTGGTAGGGTTTCGAGACTCGATAGTTCTCGGTGAAACCGGCCACTTCAATGAAGTCGAAGCTGGCACGGTATTCACCGGCCATGGCCAAAATGGCGCGGCGATCGCGCTCGAAGAGATCGATATTATCGGCGCGTAGCTCTTTCCAAGCTTTGGTGGGCTTGGTTACCAGTTCTACATCGGCCCCTTTGGTGGTACCACCGCGGGGTGCCATGTCGCTATCTTTTAGAAACTGCCAGGCAAAGGTGTACTGGCGGGTTTGTTTTTCTTCTTCTTTGGCTACAACAGAGCCTGTACCCAACAACAAGCCCACGCCCAGCACGGCAGCTAAGCCTAAAGCCAAAGGCCGAGCCATGGCCTTGGTCGCATCAAAATTCATTGCAAGTTCCCCTTCATTCATCGCGTAAACGCTGTGCTACTGCTGGAATGCGGACGATGGCGCGGCGATGTGGCGGTTCGATTAACAGGTTTATCTCAAGAATCAGTAAGCATTCATCTTAACTGATAATAATTCTCAATATCGTTAACTATATTCTTTATTGAGTCAATCCTTTGTCAAACAGCGGTTAAGCAAACCACAGCCTTTAAACCCCTCAGGCTGTTCACATCGAGACTCATAAGCCAAGTCCAACACGAATTTGCATCGCACACATTCCAAGCAAGAGCCTATTAGAGCCCAAGCTTAGTCTCAGGTAAAGCCACTCAAACCTGCCGATAGGTGCCATAAGACCCGCCGCCGCCAACAAGCTTTGTCGCCCTCAGCATCTATTTAACGTAATACCCAGTTAAGCAGTCCCAGATTTGTTGCTCAGATTCATTACCCAATTGGATATCAGACCTGATGAATCTGGGCTTCAGTATTTTTCTGGGTCGATTCATTTTCCGGCGTAGATTTATTTTCTTAATTTTAAGGAGCATTACCCAACCATGCTTTTTTTTCGTCCTCATCGCTGCTTGCTGAGGCCCAGCAGCGCTTACTTGGCGCTGATCGTGGCCATGGTTTCGTTCAGCCAAAGCAGCGCAGCCCAAAACACCAGCCAAGGCGGCGGCTTTGAGATCGCTCGCTACACCATCGATGCCGGTGGTGGCACCGCCCAGGCAGGCAACTTTCAAGTACAAGGCACCATTGGCCAAAGCGACACCGCCACCCTGAGCGCGGGCGACTTCCAACTGCGCGGTGGCTTTTGGGTGCCCGCACAAACCGATGTTTTATTCGAGGACGGCTACGAGTCATGATCAAGTCTTTAGATTTACTGCGCACGGCAGCCCAATACGTTTTAGTGTTGGGCTGTGTAGGATTATTCAGTTCAACGCTATGGGCACAAACCGCTGGCCTCATTACCTATCAAGGTGAACTACGTTCAGCGGGCACCGCCGCCGATGGCAACTACGATTTCCAATTCCATCTTTACAATCAAGCCGCCGGTGGTGCCAGCGTGGCAGCGCCCGAGTTCATCAACAATGTGGCGGTGGACGAAGGTTTATTCAGCGCTCAGCTCGACTTCGGCAGCATGCCTTTCGAGAGCGCCAATCTATGGCTTGAAATTCATGTGAAAGCAGCCGGCAGCAGCCAATACACCGTGCTTGCTCCGCGCCAAGCGCTCACCGCCGCACCCTATGCCATGCACGCCAATATCGTCGGTGCCAACGGTGTGGTTAGCGGCAGCATTCAAGATGGCAGCGTCACCGCCGCCGATATCGCCAGCAATGCGGTGGGCAGCAGCGAGATTATCAGCAACCAAGTGCAACAACGCGTCAGTGGCAGCTGCCCGGCGGGCCAGGCCATAGTGAGCGTGGCTGAAAATGGCAGCGTTAATTGCGCAGCAGTGAGTGCCAGCAGCACTTGGAATGAAAACGCCGTAAGCAACAACATCTGGACACCGCACAATGTTTCGGTGGGCGGTGATGGCCAGCTGGGCTTGGGCAGCTTCACCGTTTTTGGCCCGTTCAATAACGACTTCGGCGGCATGTACGTGAATGTGAATGGCGCCGATGGTTCACGGCCTTTTTATGGCTATGCAGTTAATAGTGAAATTCGTGCTTGGACCCAGTTTGACGAAGGGGCAAATACGTATTCGGTAGTGGTCAATGATCAAACCACACTCTACCTTGATGCCAACGGGCACATGGGCGTTGGCCAAAGCGACCCAAGCTACAAGCTCGATGTTGATGGCGATGCGCGTATCTCAGATCTCGCCTACGCCGAAAGCGCTCCAAGCGCACCGGTGTATACCAATTCTGAAGGCCGCTTGATCACAGGACCAAGAGAGCATGTCTACAGCGTTGGCCCCGCCGACTTTAACCCCAGCAATTCAAACACCCCCTATACCGTTGCTTCTAATCGCCAAGAGATCTACATCGAAGCTGGCTCCGGTGGCTTAAACGCCGGTGTTCATTTACCCCAAGGTGCCACTGTGACCAGTGTGGAAGCATTTTTTGTAGATAATGAAGATCCCCATGATCTCACCATTACTTTACGTCGTAGCCGTTTATCTGCCAGTGGTGAGAATTCTATGGCCTTCATGTCAACGGTTGGGATCGACAGCCCTGCCATCATGAGTTTGCGCGATGACAGCATCATTAACTCCATCATCGATAACGAACAATACAGTTATTTCATTCGCGTGTTTTCCACCCAATGGATCATTGATAGCCAGCGCTTTCGAGGTGCGGTCATTCGCTACACCTTATAACTGCTTTCCTTATAACTGCTTTCCCTATAGCTACTTTCATTAAGTAATCCACGCCAAGTTTGTTGCAAGCATGTGTACTTATCTAGACACGCGCTGCAACAGACTTGGCGCTTTTTATTAAGCACTACCGTAACCCTAAACAAAGGCCTTTGGCCGTCATGCACATCATATTTAGGGTTAACCATGAATCGTTTTATTCCTAAGCTTTTATTCGTCGGTTTTATGCTGGCACTACCGTTGCTTAGTAGTGCGCAAAACAACATCAAACTGACCTACCAAGGCGAGTTACGCCAAGCCGGAACACCGCCTAGTGGCGTTTATGATTTTGAGTTTCGTCTTTACGATGCCGCTAACGGGGGCACAGAAATGGCTCCGCATAATACGGTGCATGACCTAAGCGTTGACGAAGGTTTATTTAGCACTGAGTTAGATTTCGGCGTCTTCCCCTTCGAGCACGATTCTTTATGGTTAGAGATTGCCGTTAAAGAAGATACGCAAAGCAACTACACCGTGTTATTGCCACGTCAAGCGTTAACGTCTGCACCCTATGCCATGCATGCGCGTATCGTCGGTGCTAATGGAGTGGTGAGTGGCAGCATTGAAGACAACACAATTACCGCCGCCGATCTGGCACCTAACTCCGTGGGTAGCAGCGAAATCATCGAAAACCAGGTTCAACGCCGTATCAGCAATGGTTGCCCCGCCGGTGAAGCTATAGTTAGTGTACAGCCCGACGGTTCGGTGAACTGCGATAGCGTGGGCGGCCCTGCACTGTGGAATCGTGATAACACCTCAGGCACGGTTTGGACGCCATCCAATGTGACTATCGGCGGTGAAGGTTTAGTGGGCGCTGCCAGCTTCGTGGTGCGCTCACCCAATACCTCAGGCTTTGGCGGTATGTATGTAAATACGGATAGCCCAGTCGATGGCCGCCCTTTTTACGGTTATAGCATTAACGGCGAGCCCCAAGCCTGGACCGAATACCAACAAGAAGAAGATAGCTGGCAGCTCACCGTTAATAACCTGGCGCGTTTAGTTGTGACGGGTGATGGTCGTGTGGGTATGGGCGTAAATACGCCAAGCGAATCGCTGGATGTCGGTCAGAATTTGAGGGTTCGTGGCTTGGGTAATAGTAGTGGCGCAACGCTCTCGCCCGTGTACGTCAACGACAGCGGCGTTCTCAGCAATGGACCATCATTGCACCATTACACGCTCACCGGCGTCGACTTCACAGCCAACACCAATATCACCGACTTCCGCCGTCAATCCAACGGCTATGCGTATTTTATCTC
>JAKSCJ010000067.1 GCA_022360675.1 Lysobacterales bacterium | reverse complement strand
ACTGCAGAAAGCGAGGGTGGGGTCACAATAAGGCTTCTCAATCTCGAAGGCCGTACTGTGCGTCAAGATGTCGTCCGTACTGCCGACGATCGTTTTACTTTTGATGTTCGAGATCCAGGGCTTTATCTCTTACATGCCAGTGGTGGTGGTATTGATGGCATTCTCGATTTTCTCATTGATTGTCCATATCTGGCGCCCAGTATTGATTGTGACATTAACCAGGGTCACACTATTTCTGTTGAGCACGACGGCTTTTATCCCGTTAATTTTGACCTGGGTAGCCCGAGTTACGGTGGTATTTCAGGTTTGGTGGCCGCAGATAGTGCGGCGCAGTTAAGCGGGGCTGAAATATTACTTTACAGCGAAGATTTGCGCTTATTAAAAACTCAGAGCCTGCCTTTCGGTAGTAGTGCCTACGATTTTCAGCATGTGCCCACTGGCCGTTACTATGTGGCCGCGAAGGCTAATGATCATGTGCAGCAGTTCTTTGATGGCCAAAACTGTTTGTTAGATCGAACACCACAGTGTAATGTTGAAGAACTTACTGCGGTTCAAGTATTACCTGGGAGCACTACTCCACAAATTGATTTTTTGCTGCAGGAGAACACCGAACTATTTGTGAATTTGGTTGATGCCAACACTCAAATGCCTATCGTCGGCGAGGTATCACTAGGGCTGTTCAATGACCGCCAGCAATTAGTTCAAAGCCGATTGAGCACTCAAGGTCAGGCGACTTTTAGCAATATCCCCCATGGCAACTACTTTTTGACCGCAACAAGCCAGCAGGAGGGTATCAGTGTGTCGGCTTTGTATAATGCTAAAGATTGTCTTAACGGGTTCTTTGCTGGTTGTTCTATCGATGACGGCGATGTGATCTCGGTAGCTCTGGAAACAAGTAATAGTATCGACTTCAACGTCAATACGTTGGCTTCGGTACAGCTTAATGTTGCTACAGATGATGGTAATCCCGTTACTCGTGGTCGAGCTGTCATTTTTGATGCCGAGGGCAATCGCCGGCAAATTAACCTGTCCACCACTCATGCTATTAATGAAGTGGTTTTTGATAATGTGGCGCCCGGTGAGTATTCGTTGTTGGTGGAGGGGACGGACCGCTTTATCGATGAAATCTACGATGATATCCATTGCGAAAGAGAAGACTTGGGTGGCTGTGATTTAAGTTCGGCAACTTTATTTACTGTTGGCTACAACGATGTGCTTGATCTCAATATGGCGCTTGATTCGTCGGCTATTTTTAGTGGCCGTGTTATCTCTGCTGCAAGTAATGAAGGCATTGATGGTGCCACGGTTATGTTGATCGACTTACAAGGTGAAGTGATCGATACCAGTACCACTGATGAACAGGGCGAGTATGTTTTCAGCCGTGTGTATCCAGGTGAATATCATATCTTTTCGGCACACCCAGATTTATTTGCTGCGGTTTATCCCGCTGGAAAATGCTTAGATGGCACCGTTTCCAGCTGCCCACTAAACGAAGCGCAGGTGATAACTGTGCAGCTAGGTGAGAATCAAGATATTGGTGACTTCTCTTTGTTCTCCTTCCCTAGAATTCGCGGACAACTGAGTGCTAGAAATGGTGAAGAAGCTTCCAATGCTGAAGTGATTTTATTTGATGCCAACGGTAGTGTGATTAACCGTAGCGAGATCGTCGGTGAGCAATTTGACATTGCCAGCCGTGGTCCTGGAACTTATTACTTAGGTGCATCGTTTACAGCACAAGCTTCACGGAGTGCGTTGGGTGTTCCTACTGTGTATTCAGGGCTAGATTGTCCTGAGGGCTTATCGAGAAGCTGTCCGGTGACCACCGCTGCCGCTATTACAGTAATCGATGAGGATATCCAAGGCCTGGATCTTACCTTTACCAACTACCCTCAGATTGCCTTTATGTTGAAAGATGCTGTTACCGGCGATTTGATACCCCAATACAATGCCTTAGTATCCGTTTACAATCGCTTTTTTGAATTCATGGGCACTCGGCAAATTACTGAGGTAAGTAACAACATCAATGGCAGTTTCCAACTCGACCAGCCGGGGGAATACTATCTCTTCGTTGAAAATGAGAATTATGGAAACACGGCCTATCCGGGGCAACTATGTGAAAGTGATTTGTTTAGTTGCGATTTCTCGCGGGCCAGTACGATTTCAATAGGTTTTGGTTTGCCGACACCCGTCGAGTTTAACTTACATTTGATTCGAGGAATTAGTGGCAGAGTCACCGCATTTCCAGATGGTTTACCTTTACCTGGTGTGCCCATCAATGTATGGACTTTCGATAGACAGTTCGTTGGTACAGCGAACAGTAATGAGAACGGCGCATTTAGTATTCTGCTAGAAGACAATGTTTACTTAATTGAAACAGATATCGAGGCTGCTTTTATCAATGAGATTTATGATGACATCGTATGCGATGAAGAAAACATCAATATGGATATTTGTAGCTTTAATTTTGCGACAGGCATTCAAGTAGATAGCTTACAGACCACGGTGGTGCCTGAAGTCATTGCAATCGAATTGCTGCCGGATGAAGTGATCTTCTTAAATGATTTTGAGAGTAGAAATTAATCTTTAACCTCAACTCCTTGCCAAGTACAGCCATGCTTAGGTGTGGCTGTGCTTTTTATGTTTTCAATTTGCTGATGCCAAAGCTTAAATGATTGGCGCTGATGATTGAAAATGTATGGACATCTATATCATTGATTCAACGAGATAATTGCCTCCTGTGGCAATAGCCTACGCAGCGTAATTTAATACTGATATTGCTTTTCTTCTTGGCTCTTTTTTTTACTATTCAACTTCTAAATGAAAGCTCGGGTTT
>JAKSCJ010000437.1 GCA_022360675.1 Lysobacterales bacterium | reverse complement strand
TCATTGGTGCCGATGGAAATAAAATCGAGCTCGGGTAACAAACAATGAATGGCCAGTGCGGCAGCTGGCACTTCTATCATGGCACCAATGGGCAATTGGCTGTTGTAGCGCAAACCCTCGGCATCGAGCTCCTGCTGACATTGCTTCATGAGTCGGCGCACCAAACGAATCTCGCTGGCCTGGGTCACCATGGGCAATAACACGCGCGCGGGGCCACAGGCGGCGGCACGCATAATGGCGCGGAGCTGGGTGCGGAAAACATCGGGTTTGTGCAAACATAAACGAATGGCACGCAGGCCCATGGCCGGGTTTTCACAATGACTGCTGCTCAGCGCTTGAGGCAGGGTGTAGTCGGGCAGTTGTTTGTCGGCACCGGCATCTAAAGTGCGAATGGTGATGGGTGCGCCTGCTGCCGCTTCAATGGCC
Organism: Lysobacterales bacterium; assembly: GCA_022360675.1. GTDB lineage: Bacteria > Pseudomonadota > Gammaproteobacteria > Xanthomonadales > Wenzhouxiangellaceae > JAKSCJ01. The sequence goes on along the minus strand of JAKSCJ010000437.1, from coordinate 12,007 downwards.
GAGCGGTACGCACTGTATTGTTGGCTTTCATCGCTGGAACCGGCTTCAAGTAGCAAATGCTCGGTGCGCATTAAGCCCACGCCATCGGCTCCCAATTTAAGCGCATGGCGAATATCGGATGGGCGCTCTGCATTGGCCATCAAACGGATTCCGCGTCCATCGCGTGTGGTGGCAGTGCGGGGTTCTTGTTCTTGCAGCTGCTGTAGTTGGTGGTCGTGTTCGGCTTGGCGCGTGCGGTAATAACGACGCAAATTATCTTCATACATCACAAAGATCGCGCCGTGGTGACCATCGACGATAACCTCTTCGTTTTCGTGTAGAAGCGCTAAGGCACGGCTCACCCCGGTGATACTGGGTAAGCCGAGGCTGCGTGCGAGAATGCTGGTGTGGGCGTAATTACCGCCGCGTTCTAAGATCATGCCGGCGGCGTCGCGGTCGTGCAAAATTGCCACCTGGGCAGGGCTGATTTGTTTGGCCACAATCACCAGGCCCGTGAGCCTTTTCGGCAAACGGCCGGCAAAGTCGGGCTCTTCTTGCTGTAGCGATTGCAAAACCATCAACACCACATGTTCGACATCCTCGATGCGTGTGCGAATGTAGGGATCTTCAATCTGCGCGAAGGCAGCTGCAATGGTGTCGCGTTGGCGTGCCAGTGCCCACTCCGCATTACATTGTTCTTGGCGAATGCGCTGAATGGTGCTGTTAATTAATTCGTGATCGTTAAGCAATAAGCGATGGGTATCGAGAAATTCACGGGCCGCATTGGCGCTATTGTTGAGGTGCCGGATGAGGGCATCTAAACGTTGCTCGGTGGTTTCGATGGCGTGATGAAAGCGTTGTACTTCGTTTTCAATTTGCGACTCGGGAAGCTGATAATGACTAACCTCTAACTCGTCGGGCAACAGGCGATGCACGCGCCCCACGGCCACACCGGTGTTGCTGGGGTTGCCGGTTAGCGAGAGCATAAACGATACCCATTAGCCATTGAGCCCAGAGCTTCGAAGCTCAAGCTAGCTTTGCTCACCGAATCCCTCCTTGATTAACTGTGCTAAGGCATCGCAGGCGTCTTTGGCGGCAACACCCCGGCTGGTAATCATTAGCGGCGTTCCTTGGCTGGCCGCCAACATCAAGATCCCCATGATTGACTTGGCATTAACCTGTTTATCGCCTTTTTGTACCCAAATCTCGGCATCGAATCCAGAGGCTAGAGCCACCAGCTTTCCGGCTGCCCGGGCATGTAAGCCTAGCTCGTTTACCAGCGTGACCTGTGCTTGGTATTCGTGCGGATTTGAGGTGGCTTTGGCTGGCGATGCGTCGTCGTGCTTACTCATGGCGTTGGTTGTTGGCAAAATGAATGATGTGAATCTCGGCGGCTTTACTCGGGATTGATGGGGTGAATGCCCATGCTGCCGCCGGTGACGGCCAGTTGCGCCAGTGACTCTAAATTTTCTCGAGGATAACTCAAGACTTTCAACAGCATGGGTAAGTTCAGTCCGCATACCAAGCGCAATGCGATGGGCTGGGCTTGCTGCATGAGTTTTACGGCCTGATTGCAAGGGGTTGCACCTTCAATATCGGCCAGTAACAACACACCTTGCCCTTGGTTTTGGTCGGTAATTGCTGCTTTTAAACGCTCTCGAACGGAGCTGCATGGTTCATCGTGAGTGACGCCAATAACGGCCACATGCTGGGCGCTGGGCAGGATTTTTTCTGCCTCGCTTTGCAGTGCTGCGGCTAATGGACCTTGGGACAACAAGATAATGCCTACGCTCATGAGGATTCATCCAGGTCGCGGTGGTGAACGATGATGTCGGAATGCTTGGGGCTCAAGCACTGTGATAAGCGCTCGATAAGATACACCGACCGATGACGCCCGCCGGTACAACCCACACCCACGGCGACTTGCCCGCGGTGCGTGCTTTGGTATTCGGGTAGCCAACGATGCAGCATATTGGCGATATCGTTTAATAAATCTTGGGCTTTTTCTTCGCCATCGAGGAAGCTTTGAATGGCTTCATCGCGGCCAGTTAAAGGGCGCAGGTGATTATGCCAGTGCGGGTTCGGCAAACAACGCGCATCGAACATTAAATCGAGATCGGCCGGTACGCCGTGGCGAAAAGCGAAGGATTTTAAAACGATAGGTAGAGGTGCATCGTTATCCACCAAGTTCCACAAGCAGCTGCGCAGTTCGTGTAGATTGGTGTGGTCGGTAGCCACGACACAGTCGGCTTCGAGGTGTAGCGGCTGCAATAAGCGTTCTTCTTCGGCAATGGCCTGGATCAGGCTTTGCTCGCCAGCCAACGGGTGGCGACGACGGGTTTCGCTGAAGCGTTGGATGAGCCGCTCGCTGGTGGCGGTAAGATAAATCACCTTCACCTGGGTGAAATGTTGCCTTAGCGTTTCTAAGTGGCCAGGGAAATCTTCCAGACTGCCGTTGCCAGTACGAACGTCTAAACCTACCGCAACCCGTGGATAGTGGGTCATGGATTCGGCAAAGGCGGTGAGCAAGTTCACTGGCAGGTTATCGGTGCAGTAAAACCCCACATCTTCCAGCGCTCTTAATGCAATGGTTTTACCGCTGCCCGATAGACCGCTCACAATCACTAACAGTGGCGTGTGTGGCGACTCCTTGGACTTTTTCATCACGAATCACTCTGCAATAGGCTGTTATGACGTTCGAGAAACTCATTGGCGGCATCGAAACCTTTCATTTTCAACATGAAGTCGCGCACGGCGGCCTCGACAATGACCGCTAGGTTTCGCCCTGCCAGAACGGGAATGGTGATTTGTGGAATATCTAGTTCCATCACCTGACGAGTAGAGGTGTCGCCGCGTAAACGATCGATATGACGTAAGTCTTTACCATCGTTGGGAACATGCAAGTTGATAATGAGGCGCAAGTATTTATTGGCTTTGATGGCTGCATCGCCAAACATTTGGCGCACGTTTAACACCCCTAAACCACGAACTTCCAAGCAATCTTGCAGGGCGGCGGGGCAGGTGCCATCAATGGTAACCGGCGAAACCTGGGTAAACTCAGGCGCATCGTCGGCAATCAGCCGGTGGCCACGGGTGAGCAGCTCTAAGGCGAGCTCGCTTTTGCCGCAGCCCGCCTCACCGGTGATCAACACGCCAATGGTGAAAACTTCCATGAACACCCCATGCAAGGTGACGCTTTCAGCCAGGGCGCGCGATAAATAATGGTGCAAATACTTCACCAGCATATAGCCGGTGTAGTTGGAACCTAAGACGGGAATACCCGCCTCTTCGGCGGCTTCCGTGAGGTCGTTGGGGGCGGTGAGCGAGTCGGAGATCAGCAGCGCCAGCGGCTGGTGATCCATGATGGCGGCCAGTGTGGTCCAGCGTACTTTGGCGTCCAAACCGTCCAGGTAGGCGATTTCTTCTGGCCCTAACACCTGTAACTGGTTGGGATGAATCAAATTTAAGTAACCGACCAACGAGGGGCGTTGCCCCACCGCATTGCCCGCCAGAGTGCGCTGGCGGCGTTCGTCGTCAATACTCAGCCAGCGTAATGCCAAGTGCTGCTCTAATGCAGTAAACAGGGCCGCCGCTGTGAGTTCACGGTTCACTGTAGCTCCGATTTTCGCCAGTCTTTTAGTAAGGCCAATATATCAGCACTGGCCTCGGCCTGGCGTAGGGCATCCCTGAATTCGGCCTCATTGAGTTGTTCTGCCACTTTGGCTAACACCTTGAGGTGGGTTTCGTTGCAGTGCGCGGGTACCGCTAAGCCAACGATGAGATCGACGGGGAGTTGATCGGGAGCGTCGAACTCTAAGGCTTTGTGTAAGCGTAAAAATGCAGCGCGGACTTCTTTTAGCCCTTCCATTCGTGCGTGGGGAATGGCCACGCCGTGGCCTAAGCCGGTGCTGCCCATGCGCTCACGACTACACAAAGACTCGAATAAAGCGCGGGTATCCTCACTATCCGGGTTTTGTGTGAGCAACTCGCTGAGTTGTTCAAGTACCCGTTTTTTACTGGTGGCGCGGCTGGTCGCTGATATGCGCTCCACCGTTAATAAATCCGCTAGTAGCATATTGTCTTCAACCTGGCGGGCGGTGCGCTAAGGCACCGCCACGCGTGATAGATGGCAGCTAGGAGGCTGTCGCCCTGGCCGCGGAGCGGTTGCGGGTGGTCTGCTTTTCCTTATGCTTCAGAACTTGGCGGTCTAGTTTGTCGCCCAAAGCATCAATGGCTGCATAGAGATCATCGTTGTCCGCATTGGCAAAAATGTCGGGACCGCCACCTATGTTTAAGGTGGCCTCGGCCATGTTTTGGTTTTTTTCCAGTCGTAAGATCACATGAGCGCCGGTGACACGGTCAAAGTGGCGTTCAATGCGTCCCACTTTTTCTGTGACATAAGCACGAAGGGAATCGGTGACTTCGATATGGTGGCCGGTGATATTGATGTGCATATTATTCCTCCTGTCGACCCTGGGCGCTACCTTTTGCCCGCTGGGGTCTGATGATCAAAATGCATCCTGCAGTCAGCATGAAACACTGTCGAACAATGCATCACCCAAAGCTAGGGGATACGTTTGATATCTGGGTACATGACAAGGGCTTCGCAAGTGGGCTGATCGTCATGCCTTGTGAATACCGATCAGCGCGCTTTCTTGCTTTGGTTCTTACTTATTTGCCTTGTCTTGGCTTGGCCATATGCCGTACTGGTCCTTATCAGTAAATGGATGGATTGGTGCGGACAATTACCCCTTTTGCAATGCTGCACATTGCAAGTGGCAAAATGCCTGTGAGCCCCATCTCATTATTGACTATATACGACCTACTGTCAGCATATCAGCGAACGACCCGCTTGCGTTGACGCGAATCAGGAATTTGCAATAGTGTCCGGTATTTGGCCACGGTACGCCGGGCCACACGATAACCGGCATCGCGCAATTTACTGCTGAGTTTCTCGTCGCTTAACGGTTTGGTGGGATCTTCGCAGCTCACCAAATGGCGTATGCGCGCCTGCACCGCGCGGGCCGAGATGCCGTGGCCATCGGCGCTGTCTAAGCGGCTGGAGAAAAAGTACCGCAAAGGAAAGATGCCCTGCGGGGTGTGAATGTATTTACTGGCTACCGCCCGCGATACGGTTGACTCGTGCACGCCCACTTCGCCAGCCACTTCACGCATCACCATGGGGCGCAGTGCCCGGTCGCCGTCGTGCAGAAAATCTTGTTGATGCCGAATAATGCTCTCTGAAACTTTTAACAGCGTTTGGTTGCGCAATTCCAGGGCGTTCATCAACCAACGGGCTTCTTGTAAACGGGCTTGCAGGTATTTGGCGTCTTCGCCTCGGGCCTTGGAAACGAGGCCCACATATTGCTGATTTAAACGCAGATTCGGTTGGTTTTCGGGACTTAATTGAACGGTCCAGCCGCGCCCTTGGGGGCGGGCATAAACATCGGGCACGATATAGTCGGTGCGATCGCTGGAAAAACTAGAACCGGGCCGCGGGTTCAAAGAACGAATCAACACGACCGCTTGTTCGCGTTGTTCTGGTGTGCAAGCGAGCTTCTTCTCTAAGCGCTGCCAATCTTGGCGTGCCAGTAAATCGAGCTGTTCGGTAACAATGGTATACGCGCGATCCACCACGATGGGCGCTTCGCGACTTTGGGCCAGTTGTAGCCCTAAACATTCGCCTAAATCTTGGGCGGCAACACCAGCGGGCTCGAAACGTTGAATCAGACGAAGTATCTGCGCAACTTGGTCAACACTGACTAAATATTCTGGCGCCAGCGCCATGCGAATGCTGTCGAGATCGTCGTGCAGGTAGCCGTCGTCGTCCAGGGCGAAGATAATCGCCTTGCCGATGGCATCGAGTTCGTCGCTTAAGGCTTCGAGATTTAATTGCCACAGCAAATGATTAACCAAGGAGTCTTGATCGGGATCGGCACCTTCATGGAACTCGCCATCGGAAACGTTGAAACCGGCGTTTTCCCAAGAGTCGTTGCCGAGGTCGCTGTAATCGTCGTAATCGGGAGTGGATTCGGAGTTGCTTGAATCGGTGTTGCTATCGGTGCGCTCTAGCAGCGGATTGGCTTCTACTACTTCGCGTAAATGTTCAACTAATTGCAAGCGATTGAGTTGCAGCAAGCGAAAAGCCTGTTGCAACTGGGGCGCCATTTTGAGTTCTTGGCGCAGACTAAGCTGGGCGCGGGGTCCGACCATGTGGCTGTGGTTATTCCTTACGGACTAGACCGATTGAGGCAGCGTCTTGACCGCCGCTACGGCCTTAGCCGCAGCCGGGTTCCCTGCAAGACGATGCTAGAGTTTGAATTCACGCCCCAGATAAACCGCCCGTACCGATTCGTCGTTGAGGATGGTATCTGGGTCACCCTCACTGAGCACGCGACCCGCGCTAATGATGTAGGCGCGATCACAAATACCCAATGTTTCCCGAACGTTATGATCGGTAATCAGAATACCAATATTTTGTGCTTTGAGTTGGCGCACAATACGTTGAATCTCGCCCACCGAGATGGGATCGACCCCGGCGAAGGGTTCATCGAGCAGAATATAACTGGGTGCTGCGGCCAAGGCGCGAGCAATTTCGACCCGGCGGCGCTCACCACCGGAAAGGCTCATGCCTTTTTGATCGGCCAGATGTGAGACCTGAAAGGCTTCGAGCAGTGCGTCGAGTTCGTCGCGGCGTTCTTGGCGATTGAGGTCATCGCGGAGTTCCAGCACTGCCATCACATTGTCGCGAACGGTTAAGCCTCTGAAAATAGAAGCATCTTGGGGTAAGTAACCAACGCCACTGCGCGACCGCACATGCATGGGCGCGGCGGTGATGTCTTTTTCGTCGAGTAATACTTGGCCATTGTCGGCGCGAACCAAGCCCACCATCATGTAAAAACAGGTGGTTTTGCCCGCACCATTAGGGCCCAACAAGCCCACGACTTCGCCGCGTTCCACATGCATAGAAACGTCTTGAATAACACTGCGGCGGCGGTAGCTTTTTTGTAAATGTTTAGCTGCAAGCATGAATTAAGGTGCCTCAGAGCTGCCGCCACCGTTATCGGTTTCAGCACTGCTGTTGCCATTGTCCGTTTCGGGGGAGGTGGCATCGTCGCCTTCATTGCCACCGATGCCATCGAAAATACCACCATCGTCCACTGCACTGGGTTCGATAGTGATTTGAATACGTTCGTTATCGCTGGAATTTTGCTTGCTGAAGCCGCGTAATTTTTCGGAGTCCAGTTCGTATTGCAAACTGGCGCCGGAAATTTTGCCCTGTGGGTGATTCACTAAAGCGTCGCCGGTGAGTTCGATAATACCCACGGGGACTTTGTAATCGATATGCAGGGCGCGAGCGTTCATATCTTCGCCGTTGTCCAGCTGCTGTTTCCACGTGGCTGGGCGGCCGTCGAGCTCAACCCGATTTACCCTGCCATCCACCACATATACACGGGCTTCGTCGGCATTAACGTTTAAGCTGCCTTGGGTGATCACCACGCCACCTGTGATGCGGGTATAACCGGTTTTGGCGTCGACCTCGGAGGTGTCGGCGACAATGTTGATCGGTTGATCGCGATCGCTTTGCAGGGCCATGGCCGTGCTGCTCAACAAGAGCAATAGCGCACTCAGCAATAAGCGGCCGCCGCTTACGCTTGACGACTCAAAATAAGGTGCCGGATTGTTATTCATCCAAGGCATGAATGGTGATCTCCACATCGTGCAGTAAGCGATATTTGCCACTGATTAAATTTCCTTCCAGGCCCGTTCCTGTGGCCTCGGCACGGTCGCGAATCAAGCGCACATGGCCGTCGGCGGCAATATCACGATTTTGCGCATAGTAGCGCAGTTCTTCAGACTCCATCCGCATGGGCGGCTGGGCCTCTTCGCTGGCAATCAGAACATGGCCCAACAATTGCACCGCGTTGCTATCGCGCTGAAGATGGCCTTCATCGGCGCTGATATGCCAGTCGCGGTCGGGTTGTTTGACCAAAATATTGGGCGCTTGGGCGATGGCCAGATCTTGTTCTGGATCATGGGTAAGATGGGGTGTCGTGAGACGAAAAAAAGGTTTGCCTTGCTCGTCGAGCTCACGATAGTCCACATCGTCGAAGCGGTAGTCGATGCGTACGCTTAATGTGGGGCGATCATTCACCACCACCGGTTGCCAGCCTTGCACCACTAAGCGTATCGCAGCCACTGTAAGAATCAGTAAAACGAAGACCCACCAGCGTTTCTTGGTCATACGGCACCTTGCATTCGTTTAAGTAAGGCAGGTGCGGCGTAAGAAATGCCGTTTAGTGGTGCACACAGCATCAGGATTTCGGGCGTCGTTGTCAATTTGAGCCGTCATCCAAGCCAATGGTTTCAAGAATATAAAGCTTTTGATGGGCGCAGAGCAGTAGTTCACAAATCTCGCGCACCGCGCCCAAACCACCGCCGTGGCGAGTGACGTAATGGGCTAGATGGTGCAACGGACCCGCCGCGTCACAAGGAGCAAAAGCCAAACCGGTGGCGCGCATCACCGGTGCGTCGTTCCAGTCGTCGCCGGTGAAGCAGGTTTCTTCAGCGGTGACCCCGGCACGCTGCATAATGCCTTCTAAGACGGGAAGTTTTTGCTCGATACCCTGATGGACTTCATCAATGCCCAGTTGCTGCATGCGTACATTTACGCCTGCGTGCTGGCGGCCGCTGATGATGGCCACTTGAATGCCACTGCGGGCTAAAGCTTTTAATGCCAAACCATCGCGACTATGGAAAACTTTCAGTGCTTCGCCCTCGGGGCCGTAATACAAGCGCCCATCGGTGAGAACACCATCTACATCGAAAACCGCAAGGCGTATCTTTGCGGCTTGTTCTAATAATGCCTGCTCGTGCATGCGGCCTTAAACCCTTTTGTTGCTCTACTTTATACCACGCCAGACTGAAGTAAATCGTGGAAGTTCAATGCACCAACAAGGCGTTGTTCATGGTTGAGTACTAATAAACCTTGAATTTTATGTCGTTGCATCAATTCCACGGCTTCGGCAGCCAATGCGTCAATATGAATGGTTTTCGCATCGCGGGTCATGATGTCGCACACGGGCGTTTGTGCCGAATACGATTGCCCGTGGAACATATCATCGAGGCTGCGGCGTAAATCGCCGTCGGTGAATACGCCTAGCACCTGCTGTTGTTCGTCGACTACCGCACACATGCCCAAGCGTTTTTGGGTCATTTCCACAATGGCTTCGGCGATAGTGGCGGTTTGGTTCACACAAGGAATGGCCGCGCCACTGTGCATGATGTCGTGAATGCGCAGCAATAAACGCTTGCCTAAACGTCCACCGGGATGCGAGCGGGCGAAATCTTCCCGCGTAAAACCGCGCGACTCCAACAAGGCCACGGCGATGGCATCACCCATGGCCAAAGCAGCGGTGGTGCTGGCGGTGGGCGCTAAATCCAATGGGCAAGCTTCCTTTGCGACGCCTACGTTAATTGGATAATTGGCCTCGCGGGCCAGTAAAGACTGGGGGTTGCCGGTTAATGCCACTAACGGACAAGCCATGCGTTTGATCAGCGGTAGCAACTGGGTAATTTCGGCGGTATTGCCCGAATTACTGAAGGCCATCACCACATCGCCCTGGGCGATCATGCCCATATCACCATGATGGGCTTCGGCTGGGTGCATATAAAAGGCGGGGGTGCCGGTGCTGGCAAGCGTGGCTGCCACTTTGCGTGCAATGTGGCCAGATTTGCCGATACCGGTAACCACCACCCGACCTTCGCAGGCCAGCAAGCACTGGCAGGCGGCGATAAAGTGATTGTCGATGCGTTCCAGAAGCTGGCGAATGGCCTGGGCTTCGGTTTCTAAAACGCCGCGTGCCAGTTCACGAATTGCATGGGTGTTCATGGGCCGTTCGGTGTCCATGTTGGGAAGCGGTGAAGATCAGCGCGAAAACGCTGGAATCAGCTTAACCGGCCCCCGTGTTAGCGGCAACGACCGGCGCAATAAGGAACCATTGATACACTAAAAATGTGATCAACAATACGACACCGCCAACTCGTGTGATATGACCGCGTGCGCCGGGCCAGTAATATAAGCCAAAGAACAGCAAGGTGATGCCGAACATCACACTGGTGTCGCGGTAGAGCAGGGCGGGGTCTAAATTCATCGGCTGCACCAGGGCGGCAATGCCCAATACGCCCAGCAGATTGAACATATTCGAGCCTAAGATATTACCCACCGCCAAATCGTCTTCTTGTTTCAGCGCGCTGGCGGCAGCGGCGGCCAATTCGGGCAAGCTGGTACCAAAGGCAATAACGGTTAAGCCTACAATCACCTCAGGCACGCCCAGCAATAAAGCTAGAGCCACGGCACCGTCCACTAAAATTTTTGAACTCAGCGGCAAAATGATCAAACCCACCACCGTCCAAAGCACAGCGCGGCTGGTGCTCATATCGTCGGGAATTTCAGCTTCAAGATCTTGCGCCAAAGGGTCGTCGCGATTGCCCTTTAAGCCCATTTGCGCCATCCAGCCGGTCATCATCAGTAATGCGGCGCTTAAAATCAGGCCGTCGATAAGCTCTAAGCGCAGATCAAACATCAGCACCAGTGTTACCAACATGATGAGCAATAACACCGGCGCTTCGCGGCGCAGTACGCCAGAATGCACCTGAATGGGGTAAAGCAGAGCGGTAATGCCTAAAATTAAGCCCACATTGGCAATGTTTGAGCCCAATGCATTGCCCACCGCTAATGCTGGATTGCCTTGAAAAGAGGCCACAGCCGAGGTCACCAGCTCGGGCGCTGAGGTGCCAAAGCCGACGATGGTTAAACCGATGACTAAAGGAGAGATACCAGCGTTACGCGCCAGCGCTGAGGCACCAGTGACCAAGCGGTCGGCGCCCCAGATCAATAAAATAAAGCCGGCAATGAGCTGCAACAGGGGGATCAGCATGGAGTTGTATCTATTTATTTCATCAATAAAAAAGGCGGTAATTTAGACCGCCGAAGCAAAGGTTGGGCCCTTCATGGTACGCTGGGGATTATGCTCGACGCCTTAGTCAAGGTATTATGAAAGTTTGCTTGCGCGATGCATAAAGAGCACGATTCTATGGATGTCCAGTTGATAGAGCAACTGATTAGTGAAAATCTACCGGATGCTGAAGTCAATGTCAGCAGCCCCGATAACGTTCATTTCGAAGCATTAGTTGTTTCCCCGGCATTTGAAGGCAAAGCCATGTTGCAACGACACCGCATGGTTTATGCCACCCTTGGCGAGCGCATGGGCGGAGAAATTCATGCCTTGTCTCTAAAAACACTGACCCCGGCCGAACGGGAAAATTAATGGCAAAACTGCAAATCACTGGTGGCCAGCCGCTCGACGGTGAAGTCACAATTTCCGGCGCTAAAAATGCGGTTCTCCCCATTTTGGTGGCCAGCCTGTTATGCGAAGAAACCTTGGGCCTGTGTAATGTGCCTCATCTGCAAGATGTGGCCACTTCCATGGCATTGCTAGGCCAAATGGGTGCCGAGTTGGGTATGGATGAGCAAATGCGCATTCAAATCAACGCCGGACGGGTGAATAGTTACTGTGCCCCCTACGACTTGGTGAAAACCATGCGTGCTTCCATTTTGGTCTTAGGGCCATTGTTGGCACGTTTTGGCCATGCCGAGGTGGCTTTGCCGGGCGGCTGCGCTATTGGTGCGCGTCCGGTGAATATGCATTTAAAAGGTATGCAGGCTTTAGGGGCCGATATCGACGTGGTGGGTGGCAATATTATTGCCAAAGCCAAACGTTTGCGTGGTGCGCGTATCGTTATGGACATGGTGACGGTCACCGGTACCGAGAACCTGATGATGGCCGCTTGCCTGGCTGAAGGCACCAGTGTCATCGAAAACGCAGCCCAAGAGCCTGAAGTTATCGACCTGGCCCATTGCTTAAATGCCATGGGTGCCAAAGTCAGCGGCGCGGGCACACCTACGATTACCATCGAAGGTGTGGACCAACTACACGGCACGAATTACGCGGTACTGCCCGATCGC
>JAKSCJ010000126.1 GCA_022360675.1 Lysobacterales bacterium | reverse complement strand
TGGTTTATGGCGAGGTGGCGCGCTATAAGGGTAGTATTTCTGCCGAGCATGGGGTGGGTATATTGAAGAAAGATTGGCTGCATCATAGCCGTAGCGATGCCGAGCGTGCCTTGTTTAAATGTATTAAACAAGTGTTCGATCCAAGTGGAATCATGAACCCAGGGAAAGTGATTTAATGCGCTATTGCTGCTTGTAGAATAAACGCTAAAGCACTATCTATACACAATGAAGCAAACAGACTGTGGTTTTTGCTTGGCTGATGATGGTTGAGCATTGATCATGGTCAATGCACCTTGCCATTGGTGCATTGTCATTGTCTTGTCATCTAAATATTGATAATGACGCAGCATTGCTTTGTTTTTGATCTCAATTAACGGTTCTCTACGCACTGTTTTATGGTTAGTTTTTACCCATGACATGGCTTAGTTGTTATTGAGAAATTTATTGGCGAAGCTTGTGGCTGTTAATGCGAAAATACCTCATTGTGGCCGTAAATTTGTATATTTGGCTAAATTTTGATCGCCTAATGTGATCAATTTCAATGAGTTCTACGATTGGTGGCATATTTACGCTAGAAAGACTTGTACTTGAGCAGTTTCTGGTTTAATGTTGCTTTCAGTTCGTGGAGGTATTAACAGGGAAATAGTTGGACATCGCATCATTGCATGCGAAAGCTCCAGAGCATTTGGCGTATTCTTCTAAGCATCTAACGATGAGAAGCTGGCACCAAATGGCTAATTGCCCTGTGCAGGCCACACAATAGATTGCGGCCACCAAGGCTTGATTGGCTCATTACCGGTCAATCAAAGGCGGCTTTGTCCATAGTCAAAGTACTGGCGCTAGCACACCACTAGGTGTAAACTGGCCTCAGTTTGCGGGAGTCATCGAATTACGGGTTTCTAGGTTTATCAGGCATTTTTCAGAGGATAGGGCGCGTAGCTGCCCAACGTTCCGTATTCGTAGCGCTCCCTCTATCCCATCTCGAAGCCCGATTGGTCCCTGAACCGTCGTTCCGCAGTTGCTACAAGTTTCAGGTCGTATGAACGACCATTACCACGCTGGCAGAGGGTGTTGTTTGCCTGCATGGTCCATTGTTCTAACAGCACCTCGCGGAAGACGGATTGTCTCATGAATATTTATGTCGGAAACCTACCTTACCAGGCTACTGAAGATGAGCTGCGCGCTACTTTCTCACCTTTCGGTGAAATCAGCTCTGTAGCCATCATCACTGACCGTATGACCGGGAAGGCTAAAGGCTTTGGTTTCGTCGAAATGCCCAGCAACGATGAAGCACAAAATGCTATCAATCAGCTGAATGGCAGTGATTTCGGCGGTCGTAACATTACTGTTAACGAAGCTCGTCCTCGCCCTCAGCGTTCTGGCCCTCGTGGCGGCGGCTTTGGTGGTGGTCACAACCGCTACTAAGCACTTGCCCCCACAGCGCTAGTCAAGTTCCGGACTTAGAGTTTTAAGTCCGGAATTTGTTGTTTTAACAGCAAGTTTTATCATCCCCGCTCTTTTTTAATGGCCTGAATCTTTTGCTGATTTGCTGCGCCTGGCCTCCCTTTCGTTTGTTTTTCTCACTTCGGCGTATTTTCTAAGCACTGCCGCTGATGCTGTTCAGATTAGTTCTGCCCTTAAAGCAGCTGTAACAGGCTGTAACACGGCCATTACTGCCTGCGCTTTTACCTTCGGTTGTAGTTTTTCCAACACTTCTAGCCCTTATTACCTCCGTTTTTGTTTTCGGTTTCGGTACTGTCGTGTTTTTCGGGCGAGGCTTGGGTGAATTGGATACTCTCGGGCGCAACGGCACCGCCAGAAATGATGAAGCTCATTGCCTGATCCACACTCCAGTCGGTGGAAATGACCGATGCTAAAGGCACGATCTCCAAATAGCCTGAAGTGGGGTTGGGGGTTGTGGGCACATAAACGGCGGCAAGGCTTTGGCCGGTGTGTTGGTCTTTAATCACCCGTGTGACAAAACCGATAGTTTTCATTTCCGGCGTGGGAAAGGCAATGAGCACCACACGTTGCACATCTTTGGGCTTATCTTGAAGGGCGGCCATGAGTTTTTTGGTGGAGCCGTACACCGTGTGGGCTAGCGGAATGCGACGCACAATGCTATCGAGCAGTTGTAATAGCTTGCGTCCTATCATGCGGCTTGTGAGCCATCCCAATAAATAGAGTAAAACCAAAGTGAGAACAACAGCCAAGGCGTTTTGAACCCAGGAGTTGGAGAGCACCTCGGTTAATGAGGGCGACCAACGCTGCACGAGTTCGGTCATGGCTTTGGCACCGGGGCGGCCCAATTGTTGTAGTTGCGTCAAAATAAATCGAAAAACCAACCATGTAATCCATAGGGGAATAATGGTAATCACACCGGCTATTAAGTAACGTTGCCAATGGGTGGTACGTGCTGTGTTGGCGTCGGTTTTGTGACTTGCCGGCGAATCGGGTGATGGCGATGAAGAGTCCATTGTTAATTACTGGTGTTGGTGGTCGTTGGTTTAGGGTTTGTCGGTGTTGTTCTTAATTGCAGACTTAGTACGCTTAAACTGCCAAATAATACGGTTTGCATAGCATCGTTTAAGGTTTCTTGTAACCAGCTCTCCATCATGCGTTGTTGATATTGCAGATCGATGGCGATGCTTATTAAGCCATTCATCGGTGAGGGCCGCTGGCGTTGTAATGCATAACGGCTAATGCCTGATTGATGCTGTATAAGCTCGCTGCATTGTTGGTAATAGCGTTGCGCGATTAATGGCGTTTGTTGGGCAAGCCACAACTGTTGAATGTGATTATCGTGATATAAGCCCAAGGCTTCTTGAAGTGGCTTTAAAACATGTAAAACCGGGGCAATGCATCCATCGATTTCTCGCCATGGTTGTAATAAATAACGTAGTTGTTTAATGCTGATTCGTAAATCGTGGGCAGCTTGAGCATTGCCATCGTTCCAGGCTTGGAACTCGTGTTGAATATCATCTTGCAGCTGTGCAATACGCCGACTAATTAGTTTGGATAAAACCGGCTTTTCTGCTTTTTGTTTTAATTGTTGTTTGAGCCTTTTACGTAGTTTGTTATTGAGTTGGTAAAAGCTGGAAAACCACGCTTCGCCTAATTGTGCCTGGTAATCGGGGGCTTGTTCTTGTGCTTGATGCAGTACTTGTTCGGGCATCCAGGCTAAGATATCGAGTGCTGTATTGGGCTTTTTTGACGCAGGTTTTAAGCGCTTATTTTCAGCTTGCCAACGTAAGTAATGGCAAGCGTGGCGAATACTGTTATCGCCTTCTTGCGACCACAACGACAGCCGCTGTTCTAATACATCTAAATCACGTAATACATTGGTGGCTTTAATATGCTTGCGATAACTGCTTTGTAGTTGGCGCAGCTTATTGGGTAGATGCTTCCCTAATTGATTCATTAAGGTGTGTAAACGCCGGGTACGAACGCGTAACTGGTGGAGTTCCTCAATGTGCGTTTCAGTATTCAGAATAGGTTCAGAAGGGCCTTGCTCTAATTGCCTTAGGTGACGATCAATGGCCTCACTTTCCCGTATCATGAGCTGATAAAACTGCGGGGCCGCTGCGTGCTTGGGGTTGGGTGTGAACGCCATGATAACCTCCGAGGAATCGTCGAGCCTGAGTTTATTTTAGCGTGTTTTTCTTATATAGGCGGTGCCTGATATGATAAGACGAGACGACGCGCTTTTTTAGTCTTATATAGGCAGTGATGTATTGAACGATCTGCTAATGCATATGGACATGAGTTGGATGCCGCATCCAGCGCAACTTATTGGCTTAGCCAGTGTGTTGATGAATATGGCGGCAACAATCCATGTATTGTTAAAAAAAGAAAACGAACTATCTGCTATCGCCTGGCTGGGCATGGTGTGGCTCGTGCCTTTTTTGGGCTGTTTTTTGTATTGGGCATTTGGCATTAATCGGGTGCGTCGCCGGGCACGATTGTTACGCCAAGGGCGAGTTAACACAGCCACAGAAACTACTCACACTAATCAAAGTGCTCAAGCCTCTGTAACATCCCCGCCCTTAGAAATACCCACCGATTTACCCGCCCGCTGGTATGGCTTGCACCGCTTGATTACCCATGTCACCGGTAAGCCTTTGTATGCAGGGCATCAGTGTGAGGTGTTACTGAATGGCGACGAGGCTTTTCCCGCCATGCTTAATGCCATCGACCAAGCTCAACATAGTGTGGCGTTGGCTACGTTTATCTTTGGTAACGATATTTGGGGCCAGCGTTTTGTGGCAGCTTTGCAGCGAGCCCATCAACGCGGAGTGGCTGTACGTGTGCTGATTGACGGCATGGGACGCTACTATAACGTGCCCACCATCGGCCGCTTATTAAAGCGTTGCACCTTTCCCTATGCTTGGTTTCTGCATTCTTTCTTACCTTGGAAAATGGGTTATGTGAACCTGAGAAACCATCGCAAGTTATTGATTGTTGATAGTGAAATTGGCTTTACAGGTGGTTTAAATATTCGTCAGCACCATGTGGGCAGCCCGCCACGCTCAAAGGATTTACATTTTCGGCTGCAAGGCCCTGTGGTTGAGCAAATGAGCCGGGTCTTTGCCGACGATTGGTTCTACACCACAGGTGAGCAATTGGAGGGTAAACCTTGGCAGCCGCTGGGCCGTGCGAATGAGGAGGTGCCAACCACCGCTGATGTGGGTAATGCCTTGGTGCGCGGGATTCCCGATGGGCCCGACGAAAACTATGACCACTTCCGCTGGGCTTTGCTGGCCGCGGTGGGAGAAGCGCAGCAGCGCTTATTTATTCTTAGTCCTTATTTTTTGCCGGATCGCGGTTTGCAAGATGCCTTGAAACACGCCGCTATGCGTGGGGTCGAGGTTAATATTCTGCTGCCCGAGCAAAATAACTGGCCCTTCATGCGCTGGGCGGCCAATGTGATCTTGCCAGGATTAATTGAAGCTGGCTGCCGGGTTTTTCTAACACCGCCACCTTTTGATCACTCTAAATTGATGGTTGTTGACCATCACTGGTTATTGGTGGGCTCGGGAAACTGGGACCCGCGCAGTTTTCGCTTAAATTTTGAGTTTAATGTAGAAATTTATGACGTGAGCTTGGCGCTACGGCTGGCTCAGCATTGCGAAAGCCTGATGGCCAGCGCTCAGCGTTTAACTTTGCGCCAGCTGCATGAGCGCGGCTTGGGCGAAAAACTACGCGACAGTCTAGTACATCTTTGGAGCCCGTATTTATAAACCCTGTGTTTATAAATACGGAGCGATAAAACCACCGAGAATACTCGGTGGTTTCTGCGATCCCGATAATGACTGTGATATTAACCCGCCGTGGAATTAATGCTGATGGCCGTGGCCATGACGTTGGCGGCGCGGTTTTTGATGTGCGTAATCTAACGATAAGCTCTGCCAGGCAACGACGGTAATTTGATCGCCACTGATGAAATACTCTCCCCAAGCTTCGTCCCATTGAGATGTCGGCTTTGCGGCCATGGTTTGTTTGAGATCGTGGCCGCGATCGATGTGGCTTTGTACGGCATCGCGTACGCCCACCAGCATGTCGTAGTAACGCTGTAAATCGCTGCGATCGGCCAGTGGGCCGTGGCCGGGGATAATCTTGGTGTCGTCATCGCTTAGGCGGAGCGCGAATTTGATGGCGCGGATGACTCCTTGTAAGCTGCCGCCGCTATCGCGATCAACAAAAGGATAACCAGTGCTGAAGTAGAGATCGCCCAAATGCAGCACATTGCTGGAAGGGAAATGCACTATAGAGTCGCCATCGGTATGACCGCGCGGCGCATGGTAAATACGCACCGCATCACCGTTGAGATGTAAACCGAGTTCGTCGTTGTAGGTAATGACGGGCAAACTGTCGGGGACGCTGGCTTCGGGCTCTGGATTACGGAAATCCAGGTCGCGGCCGCCTTGTTGCATGCGTGCGCGGACACGGTCGTGAGCAACGATGGTGGTGCCGGCCTTGCCTAGATTTTCGTTCCCGCCGGTGTGATCACCGTGCCAGTGGGTGTTAATGACAAAATCGATATCGCCCGATTGAATATCGCCAATAGCGCTTTTGATTTTATCGGTCAGTGGGGCAAATTGATCGTCGACGATAAAAATGCCGTCGCTACCGGCCGATACACCAATATTACCGCCACGCCCGGTGAGCATATAGATGTTGCCGGTGACTTTTTCGGTCTTGATTTCCACCGCGCTGAAGTCTTGAGCCCAAGTGGCTTGAGCCATGAATAGCGAGGCGGCCGTTAAGCTAATAATACCGAGTCGAGAAGCTTTGCTGAGTTGAGAGATCATGCTGGTCTTCCGTGAATGAGATGACCGGCCATTGTAATACGTTGCAGCACCCTTGCTGATGCCGAACTAGACAGGTTGCTCTAAGCGACTGACTTAACGAAGGGAAACGGGATATGCGTACAAGATTCGGGGGTGTTCGTCGGCCACAGATAGTGGCCGACGGAAGTGTTATCGGTTAACGCACGCTGTCGATCAAGACATCGACGGTGCCGGTCATTGGTAAATTAACCAAACCGCTGTAACCTTCTAAATCGCCACTTTGGGGCAGGGCTTCGCCAGTTTTCGACCAACGTGCACCAATGATCACGGTTTCCTCCGATGAAATGGTACGGCTGGCGATCATAGCGTTAGCATCGCTTAAATCGACCTCTAAAGGTAACTCGGCAGCGGGTAGGCGCAGGCTGGCTAAGGGTGGGCCACCTTGCGGCGCGCGGGCGAAGACAAACAAAATGCCGTCGTCGGTACGTTGGGCGGCCATTTCTTCAGAAATTTCGATGCGCACATGCACTTGGCCTGATGCAGCATCGCCGCCAGCATTCGCCATTCCGTCATTTGCCATACCCATGCTGGCCATGGAATCGGCTGGGGAACCACCTTGTTGAACTGCCAAACCTTGTTGGGCGCGGGCAATTTGTTCTTCCAGGCTTTCCAAGGCAGCGGGATCGCCCACGATATCGCGCAAGCGCACCCAGTATTCGATAGCACCGGCAAAGTCTTCTTTTTGGAAGGCGGCCACACCGATCAACCATAAAGCTTTGCCGTTGTTCGGGCTGACTGCTAGTACTTCTTGCAGAATGCTCAAAGCTTTTGGCGGCATTTGGCCGTCGGAACTGGCGAACAACAAGGCTTCGGCGAGATCCACCTGATAGTTACGATCGTCGGGCGCTAATTGATTGGCTTTTTGATACGCGGCTAAGGAGTCGTCGTAGCGGCCCAAATTTTTATAGCTATTACCCAGCAAAGCCCAACCTTCGGCATTGGCGGGGTTGTCGGGGTCGGCAAATAAACGTTGTTCCAAAGCGCTAATGGCTTGATCGAAGCTCATATTGCCGTCGGCACCGGCCTCAGCGGTGGGCGGTGTGCTGGCGGCTTGGAATAACAAGGCATCGGGTGTGCCGACACGGCCATACAGCCAAATGCCGATGACCGGCATCAGCAATACCAGCAAAATCGCCAACTGCGGGCGGCGTTTTCTGGGTTCGGCGTCGAGTGCTTTGAGTTTGTCTTTGTATTC
>JAKSCJ010000506.1 GCA_022360675.1 Lysobacterales bacterium | reverse complement strand
TTTATTGTAATAAGTATTTTTCCCATATTGCAGGTAGTAGTGCTCTGCAATCTTCAAAAAGTCATTACCAGGAACACGCTCTAATGCACTACTCATCTCGTTGATCAGATTTTTCCAAGAAGGTAGACCAGAGTCATAAGACACGGCTGAACCCACGAAAACTGCCAGCTTTTTACTATCCCTTGCTTTACGTATAGTTTTAAAATACTCTTGGTTAATTGTGCTCATTTTTAACTCCATTTAGTTTTTAATTAGCACTACTGTAATAAAAATCAATATTTAAACGGTACAGCAGACTGAATTAAATTTATCGATAATATAATTAAACAATAGTTACGGTTTAAACTTCAGCCTCCTAGCCGTAAGAAATGTTAACCATGCAACAATATAGGTAAATTCTTATTGCTCATCAAGAACTACTCTTTCAACTAAAGAGTCTATTCCCTTCTTTGAAAACATATTTACCGAATTAGATTTTCTTAATCATGAACTTGCCATAAAAAAACCCCGCAAATCAAAAAATTTGCGGGGCTAAGGGATGAGCAATGGAATGCCCTATGACAAATTAGAACGAATAACGGGCCGATAGGTAGTAGGTTCTGGGGTCGCCGTAGTAGGCGGTTTGGATGTTGCCTACGCTGGAGAATTCTTGGGCGTCGGTTTTGTAGACTTCGTTATCCAGGTTGCGTACGCCGGCGCTGAATTGCCAGTGGCGATCGGGGGTTTCGTAACGGGCAAAGGCGTTGAAGACCCAATAAGCATCTTGGGTGAGGCTTTCTTGGTTATCGACGCTTAGGAATAAATCGTCACGCCAGTTGGCATCGGCACCAATGGTTAAGCCACCGCCGTTGGGCAGGTAGAAGGTATGTACTGCGGCTAGGCGTAAGGTCCAATCGGGTGAGAAGGGAACCACTTGATCGGAGCGATCTTGACCGGGGAAGCGGAAGTCGAAGAACTCGTCGTATTCCGCATCTAAGTAACCCACTTGGGCACTGATGATGGTCCCGGTATCTAACAAAGCGGAAGCTTCTAACTCGATACCGTTGATATCTAAGCTGGCGGCGTTGATGACCGGGAAGCTGGAGATATCTTCGGCTACGCGGGCTTGGAAGTCTTTGTAGTCGCTGTGGAAGGCCGACCAGTTGGTGACTAAGCGACCATCGAGCCAAGTTAACTTGGCACCCACTTCATAAGTCCACACAAACTCAGGATCAAACGCGCCTACATCGGAAGCGCTATTAGCGCGACCATTAAAGCCACCACTCTTATAACCACGGTTTGCGCTGGCGTAAAGCAGTGCATCGTTGTTTAACTGATACTCCAAAGCAAAGCTTGGGGTGATGGCATCCCAATCGTCGTCGTCTTCAAAGGCAAAGGTGCCTTCTAACGGCGGTAAGGTGTTTGAGAACGTGCTGGTAGAACGCTGATAAGTCTTTTCATCGTACGAGTAACGAATACCCGCCGATAAAGTCCAGTTAGGTGCGAAGTTCCAGTTGGCGTTCACAAAGGCGGCGTAGGAGTCGGTTTCCAGATCGTCGTCGATGGTGCGCAGGAAGTCGATGGGAATATCACCTAAGCGCAGTAAGTCGTCGGCAAAGGCGCGCTGGGTTGAGGGCACGTCTTCCGTTAAGTAATACAAGCCAATCACCGAGCGGAAGTTACTGCCGTTATCGTAGTGGAACTGTAACTCTTGGCTAAACTGTTCTTGGTCTAAACCCACGAACACATCGCCCAGTTCAAACTCGCTGGCATCGATATCAATGAAGAAATCGGTATCCAGCTCGCGATACGCGGTGATGCTCTTCATGGTCCACTGATCGTTGATATCCCAATCGGCCAATAAAGAAACACCCCAGTGATCTAACTCTTGATCTTGATCGGGACCAAACGAGGTCCGCGCGAAGTAGTTAAATTCGCTGCCTTCGGCCGGGGCCGGTAATAAAGGCACGATGCTGTTATCGGCAAGATCCACCGAGATCAACGTGGCTTCAGGGCGGCCTAAAGAGACTTCGTTTTGTTGGTGGGTGTAATCGGCGCTTAAGGTGAGGCTGAAGTTATCGCTCACTTGGTTGCGCAGTTTTAAACGAAACGCATTGGAGTCGTCGTCGTTAAAGTCGCGCCCGGTCAGTGGATCTTCCACAAAGCCTTCCAGGCGCGTCACTAAACCAGAGACGCTAGCCGACCAGCCACCGCCTAAGGGGCCACTCAGGTAAAACTTACCTTCAGCGCGGCCATAGTTTCCGAATGTGACTTCAGCGGCCCCTTCAGCCACATCGGAAGGTTGTTTGGTCACAATTTTAATCGCACCACCGGTGCTGTTCTTACCGTACAAAGTACCCTGCGGGCCACGCAGTACTTCTAAACGTTCGATATCGAACAAATTAAACAGCGAGCCTTGAATACGTGAGATGTAGACATCGTCAACGTAAATGCCCACGCCCGGATCAAAGGTTTGCAGCGCATCGGGTTGGCCAATACCGCGAATAAACACATTCACACTGCTGGCCGAACCACGACCTTGGGCAATGTTTAAGTTGGGCACGGCACCTTGGAGCGAGTCGAGGTTTTCGGCTTGCAGATTACGCAGATCATCGTCGCTAAAGGCCGATACCGAAACGGGTACGTCTTGCACGGTTTCTTCCACCCGGCGCGCCGTTACCGATAAATTTTCAAGACGTGTGGTTTCTTTTTCTTCGTCTTCGCTGTCGGCATCTTGTGCCCATACCGGCGAGGCCAGTGCAGCGCTAATCGCAACGCTTAACGATAACAAACGCCAAGGCGTTGAAGATGATCGCTTGTGATGGTGCCCAATCGACATGTGTTTACCTCTTCGCGCCAGGCAGGGTATGGCGCTTTTTTGTCTTCGCAAAGTTGTCCCAGGTTTTAACGCTTTCGGCATCCTCTATTAGGCTTTATTCTCCCCCGGTGTGTGGTCGGATCGAATGAAATTACGGAATCGATCGTTTCGCTCCAGGTAAAGCCCTTGCCAGCGGCGCTAAAACAGATTTTTGTTAGCTTGCAGAGCAGGCTAGCGTAATCATTGACGGATGTTTTCATACCAAAGTCGCAGCCCAGTCATAGCCGCTAAACCGCAGAATGGCCACACCGATCATTTTGCTTTTGAATCAAGGATTGCTAGATGCTGAGTGCCATTGGCCTGGGAGCCAGTTTATTGTTGTTGATTGTGCTGACGCTACGGGGCACCCACTTGCTGGTGGCAGCACCCATCGCGGCCTTGCTGGCGGCCTTGTGTAGTGGCATTCCCATTATTACCGCCCCCGCCGATATGGGCTTGGTGAGCCAATACATGAGCGGCTTTACCGGCTTTATTTCGAGCTGGTTCTTTATGTTTTTACTGGGTGCGATCTTCGGCCAGGTAATGGCCGATGGCGGCGGTGCTAGCGCGGTGGCGCGTTGGATCAGCGAGCGTTTAGGCCCGGCCCACGCGGCCACAGCTGTGGTTTTGGCCTGCGCCATATTGACCTACGGCGGCGTGAGTTTATTTGTGGTGGCCTTTGCCGTGTATCCACTGGCGGTGGGTTTGTTCCGCAATGCCAATTTACCGCGCCGCTTTATTCCCGGCGTGATGGCCTTTGGCTCGGTCACCTTCACCATGACTTCAGCCGGTTCGCCCGAGATTCAAAACTGGATTCCCATCGAATTTTTAGGCACCACGCCTTATGCGGCCTGGCCAGTGAGCTTGGTGGCCGCCTTATTTATGTTCGGACTCGGCATGCTATGGCTGCGTTGGATGATGAAACGCGCCGAGGCCAATGGCGAGGTATTTGAAAGCCGCGAGGGCGATCCCGATCACGACAACCGCAGCCTGCCCCATGTAATGAGCGGCGTGATTCCACTGGTGTTAGTGCTGGGCGTGACTTGGTGGTTACACGACGACTACAAACAAAACGCCCTCATCGCCGCCTTGGCCGCCGGTATTATCGGCGCAGTGGTCACGCAATTTAAGCATTTTCAACATTGGGAACGCACATTAGGACTGGGCGCTGCCGGAGCCTTGGTGGCCATCGGTAATACCGCCGCCGTGGTGGGTTTTGGTGCGGTGGCCAAGGCCACGCCAGCCTTTCAAGACGCCGTGGTCATCATGACCAGCTTGCCCGGCCCGCCGCTGATTGGTGCGGCATTGGCAGTGAGTGTGATCGCCGGTTTAACCGGTTCGGCCTCGGGTGGTCAGGCCATTGCGCTGCCGTTAATCGCCCCGCATTACATCGATCAAGGCGTAGACCCCGCCAGCCTGCATCGGGTGGTGGCCATTAGCTCGGGCGCTTTAGATTCGCTGCCCCACAACGGTTATGTGGTCACCACCATTCGCGCCATCTGCCACGAAACCCACAGCGCTGCCTACGGTGCCATGGGTGCGCTGACCGTGATTGTGCCGTTAATCGGCTTGGCGCTGGCCTTGGCGTTGTTGTCTTTTTAAGTACACATCATCTTCACACGGCTAATGGGAGCATTAGCTCCCCAGCTTATCAGCGCTTTTGGTCATTCCTCACTCTAGACTAGGCGCTGATCAAAAAAGGCCCAGATTGCCCTCGTGGCATCTGGGTTTTTTTGTGCTTCACACCAATGGCGCGAAGCCTTATCGGCACTCAGTTTCGCCAAAATTCACCTCCTCAAAGCACGTTTTAGCCAACCAATATACTCTTGAATTCCCGCCGCAATTTATATATCTTGCGCATCAACTTCGGTAAAACCACAATATCTTGTGTTGTGGTCTGGGGAATCCGGTGAAATTCCGGAATTGTCGCGCAACGGTGATAGGGCCCAAAGCTCTTCAGTCCGAATACCAACCGAAGCACGCGCCTGTGTTGAGTCAACCTCCACGGGTGCAGTTCGCCCGAGCCTCGCGTCAAGGCTGTTGGGTCGTGCCGTATTGCCTGTTCGTGGCATGCGCTCGCCTCATCACGCCTCCCCAACTCGGCATAACGTAACTTCAGCACTAGGTAACCGTTATGTCCGCTACCGCTTTGCCTGTGGATGCCACAGATATTCAGTCGGCCCCTTATGATTCAACCGACTACCAGGTTATTCGT
>JAKSCJ010000347.1 GCA_022360675.1 Lysobacterales bacterium | reverse complement strand
GCCACAGCATATTTTTTTTAAAGTATGGCTTTTGCAATCTAGTTTAGTGGACTCGTGTTTTAACCGTTGTCTTCATAGCGCACATCAAGCACACACCAATAACGATCGCCTTCAGGTGTCTTTACTTGCACTTCATCATCAATGCGCTTGCCTAACAATGCTCTGGCCATGGGGGAATCCACACTAATCCAACCCGCATCCGCCTTGGTTTCATCGGCGCCGACAATACGATAACAGTGCTCACCGCCTTGCTCGTCTTCAATAGTTACCCAGGCGGCAAAACGCACGACCGATGTATCGTCGGGAATGGTATCAACCACCTTCACTTGGCTTAAACGCTTATTGAGATAACGAATCCTGCGATCAATACCACCGAGTTGTTTTTTACGGTATGTATATTCGGCGTTTTCTGAACGATCGCCCTCTGCCGCGGCGGCGGCCAAGGCCTGCACCACTAATGGCCGTTCCTTGCGCCAGAGTTGATCTAACTCAGCTCGCAATGCGCTGGCACCATCAGCGGTAATGTAAGGACTCGACGCTTTTGCCGGTGGTCGCCAACGGCCCATAGCAACTCCAATATGAATGCACTTTTACTAAGCACTATCTTAGCTAAGCTTAAGCACCAATCAAACAACACCCACCAAACCAAAACAGGCCGACATGTGTCGACCTGTTTTAGGCATGATGTAAGTGACTCAACAGAGTTTAATGCTCATTGAAGCACTGCACTTATTGGCGAATGCCTTCTACTACCATGGTGAGTTCCACATTCTGCGCTGCAGGACCCAAGTTGGTTGGAATGCCAAAATCTTTCATCGCAATGGTTGTGGTGCCGGTGAAGCCTTGACGATGGCCGCCCCAAGGATCATCACCACCACCGATATGGTCAATGGCCAAAGTAACCGGCTTGGTAACACCGCGCAGGGTTAACTCACCTTCTAAAGTTAAACCACCATTAGCCGCCGACTTCGCGCTTTTGCTAACAAAGCTTGCTTTGGGAAAATCTTCAACACTTAAGAAGTCTTCACCGCGCAAATGGTTATCACGTGCACCATGGTTGGTGTTGACGCTCGAGGTATCAATTTCCACTTTCACTGAAGATGCAGTCGGGTTACTTTCATCGTACTGAAAGCTACCTGTAAAGGTATCGAAGCGACCTAAGATAAAGCTATAACCTAAGTGGCTTACTTTAAAGTTGATCGACGCATGTGCACCATTGGTGTCGATCATATAGTCGGCTGCTTGCGCCTCGCTGCTGAGGCCCATACCACTAATACCCAAACCTAAAGCCAAGGCGCTGGAAAGTAAAAATTTAGCATTCATGTTGATGATCCTTGAAGGGGAGTTGCGTGTTGCCAACGCGGTGGCGATACACTAATGAATCATATAGATGTACAAAACGATCGCGGCAAAGTGTAAAAGATAACTTCAACACCATCGTTTGCAAGCAATAATTAGCCAATGAAATAGCTAACCAATTAACGATTAGACTTCACACCACCACGCCACATGCGCGTCATGGTTTGGTCTTTATCTTTAAAGTGATGTTTCAACGCCGCTAGCGTATGGATCACCACAAAAGCCATTAAGGCATAAGCCAAGTATTGATGAACCAGACCCGCCGTTTGCTCTAAACCTTTCTGTTTGATGAGCGCCGGAATCTCGAACCAATCAAACACCGCCACCGCACTACCATCGGCCGTGGTGATGAAATAACCCGCCACCACAATAATCCACAGCAGCAGATACATCGTCGTATGACCAAGCTTCGCCAGCAATTGATCACGCGGCGCACCTAAAGCTTTTGGTTTGGGAGAAATACGATGCCAAATCACTCGCAACAGCAGTAACAGGCTAAAAACAATACCGATACCCACATGCCAATGGGGCGCTTTTTGATACCAACTATCGTAGTAACCCAGCGTCACCATCCATACGCCCAGCGCAAACAGGCCAATAATGACCAGCGCCAACCACCAGTGAAACAGGCGGGAAACCAAACCGTAGGCATTGGGGGAGTTACGTAACATAGGCTCAAACCTCTGGGGATTCGTTCTTCAATTCGGCTGATGACTTCAACAGACTCACGGCAGATACATAAGGTTCCGCTCAGATAAAGGCAATCATTTGAGGTAAGCCTCCAGTCAACCTTCGCACGGTTTCAGTATCAGTGCTGGTCAGGCTGCCCGCAATGGACGATGCGTTCAACCCACCGCTCAAAACGGCTGATTGAAAAGATCAAGTCTGCGCAGCGTCATTACGATGAGTTATAGTAGAGAGTTCATGCTTACGGAGATATGCATCCTATGAAAAAGCTCAGCTTCGCCTTGGCTGCGGCGTTGTTGATGACCGCTTGTCAGCAACAATCTAGCGAACCCAACTCTATGAGCGCGGAAAAGCCCGCCGCCTCAACGATGGAAGCACCCGCTCTGGTATCTGGTATCGATACGCAAGGTTTCGATTCCACCGTTCGTCCGCAAGACGACTTCTACCAGTATGTCAATGGCCAGTGGCTGGCTAAAACGGAAATTCCGGCGGATAAATCCAACTACGGCTCCTTCACCAAATTAGCTGACGATGCCGATCAAAACATCCGCAGCTTGGTGGAAGAAGTCAGCCAGGAATCCAGCGTTGCCGCCGGCAGTGCTGAGCAAAAAATTCGCGATTTCTACAATGCTTACATGGCTGGCACCGAAGCTGGCGCTGCCGCGCTGCAAACTGAGCTAGACCAGATCGACAGCATTCAAAGCTTAGACGACTTCTACCGCGTAGCCGGTTCTTTGGCGCGTCTGAGCGTTAACGCCCCATTTGGCGGCGGCATTTTCTCCGATTCAAAAGACCCCAATGTGAACGTGGTTTACTTGGGTCAGGCGGGCCTCACCCTGCCCGATCGCGACTACTACCTGGAAGACGAAGAGCGCTACAGCAAAGGTCGTGACCTGTTTTTGACCTACGCGGAAGGCATTTTCCAATGCTTGGGCGACGACAACGGTGCGGCTCGCGCGCAAAGCTTGCTGGATTTCGAGCGCCAATTGGCTGAAGTTCAGTGGACTCGCGAAGAAAATCGCGATCCCGACAAACGCTACAACCCCAAATCGCCCGCTGAATTAGCGGCGATGGCACCACAAACCAACTTCACCGCCTATTTTGAAGGCGCAGGCGTTCCATCGCGCGATGTGTATGTGGTCAGCCAACCCAGCTACATGGAAGCGGCCGATAAAATCGTTGCCAGCACGCCATTGAATGTGCTGAAAGACTACCTGCGCTTCCAAACCGTCGAAAGCTTCGCCACCGTGCTGGGTAAGGAATACTTCACGCTGTGGTTTGATTTCCACCGCAAAGGCCTGCAAGGCCAAGAAGAACCTCGCGAGCAGTGGAAACGTGCTTTAGACACCATGGACGGCTACATGGGTGAGCTGTTAGGCCAGGTGTACGTGAAACGTCACTTCAACGCCGAAGCCAAAACCCGCATGCAAGGCATGATCAACAACCTGGTTAAAGCTTATGATCAATCTATCCAAAACCTGGACTGGATGAGCGCCGAAACCAAAACCCAAGCTCAAGACAAGCTGTCTAAATTCAACCCGAAAATCGGTTATCCCGATGACTGGCGCGATTACAGCGACCTGACCGTGGTTGAAGGTGATCTGGTTGGTAACATTCGCTCTGCCCGCTTGTGGCAAGCCGACCAAGAAGTGGCCAAGCTGGATAAACCCGTCGACAAGAACGAATGGTTCATGTCACCGCAAACCGTTAACGCCTACTACAATCCGCTGTGGAACGAAATCGTATTCCCCGCAGCCATTCTGCAACCGCCGTTCTTCAACATGACCGCCGACGACGCCGTCAACTACGGTGGTATCGGTGCGGTGATTGGCCACGAAATTGGCCACGGTTTCGACGATTCTGGTCGTAAGTTTGCTGGTGACGGCAGCTTGACCGACTGGTGGACCGAAGCCGATGCCAGCGAGTTTGAAATTCGTAAGAACAAATTGGCTGCGCAATACGACAACTTCATCGCCATCGAAGATCTGCCCATCAATGGTCAGTTCACCTCGGGTGAAAACATTGGTGACTTAGGCGGTTTGTCCATCGCTTATAAAGCGTACAAATTGTCTTTAGATGGTAAAGAAGCTCCAGTAATCGACGGCTTAACCGGCGATCAACGCTTCTTCATGGGCTGGGCGCAAGTATGGCGTCGTCTGTACCGTGATGAAGAACTGAAGCGTCGCTTGACCGTAGATCCGCATTCGCCGTCTAAAGCGCGTACCAACGTCGTGGTTTCTAATATCCCGGCGTTTATCGCGGCCTTCGACGTAAAAGAAGGCGACGGCATGTACTTGCCACCCGAAGATCAAGTGAAAATCTGGTAACTCAGAACGCACTTCATCTTTAGTGTCAGTACAGTGCTAAACCCAACAACGGTCGCCCCTGGCGGCCGTTGTTGTTTGTGCCAATACCATCCATTCTTTACAGCTACAGCGAATTCGACCATACGATGCGCATTGTCAGCCACACCTGCTCTAACACCGAAATCCTCTGCGCTCTGGGGCTCGCCGAGCACATTGTCGGTGTAGACGACCACTCCGACCACCCACCCGAAGTGGTGGAATCTGTGGCAAAAATCGGCCCTGATCTCAGCATCGATATCGAGAAAATCACAGCGCTCAAACCCGACTTAGTGGTGACGTCCCTCACGGTTCCGGGTCACGAAAAATGCCTGCAAGCCCTGCAAGATGCTGATCTACCAGTAGTAGTCACAGAGCCCAAATGCCTGCTGGATGTGGCCTGCGATATCCAAACTATTGCCGATGCGGCCAATGTTTCACAAAAAGGCCGGGAAATAGCTCAGGTTTTTCGTGACCGACTAGCGCAATTTCAGGCAGAGCAAGAGCAAAGCGCTTACACACCGGTGAGTATCGCCGTCGAATGGTGGCCTAAGCCCGTCATTGTTCCGGCAAAAGATTCTTGGGTAAACCAAATGCTGGAACTCGCAGGCGCTCACAATCCATGGTGCAAGCAAAGTGGCAGCAGCCTCATTATCGAGCCCGCACAAGCTAAAGCCATTAACCCCGAAGCCGTGGTGATGTCGTGGTGTGGTGTGAAAGAAAGTAAATATCGCCCTCACGTGGTGGCCCAACGTGAAGGCTGGTCAACCGTCAGCGCAATTCAACGGCAGCACATTTATCCCATCAGCGAAGCCTTCCTTGGTCGCCCTGGACCACGCTTAATTCAAGGGATCGAGCATTTACGCCAGGTAGTAGAACGAGTGCGTTCACAGCCCAGCCAAACGACGCCTTAGGGTTAAAGAGCGCACTAAAACGTTAGTGACCATCGGTTTTGTAGCGCGCAATGACACAATTTTAAGATTGCACGAAAACAAAACTCAGCGGCATAATGCCAGTCGGTCAATAACAAGCATATTCATATGGCCCACGGCGCAAATTCGGTTCGTACGATTCTCTACGCACTCGGTGCAAATTTCTCTATTGCAGTGGCTAAATTCGTCGCTGCGTTTGTCACCGGCTCGGGCGCGATGATGGCAGAAGCCATTCACTCTGTCGCCGATACCGGCAACCAGGTTCTTCTTTTACTTGGCCTCAAACAGGCCAAACGCCCGCCCAACGACGACTACCCACTGGGTTACGGCAAAGCCATTTATTTGTGGTCATTCTTAGTGGCCCTGCTGCTCTTCAGCATGGGTGGCATGTACTCCTTGTATGAAGGCTGGCACAAACTGCACGAGCCCGAAGCGCTAAAAGCGCCCTGGGTCGCCATTGGGGTGTTGATCTTCGCCATTGTTGCCGAAGGCGCCTCTATGTGGGGCTGCCTCACCGAGGTGAATAAAGTACGCGGCACTCGGACTTTGTGGAAATGGTTCCGCGAAAGCCGACAAAGCGAGTTAATCGTGGTATTTGGTGAAGATCTAGCCGCACTTGCCGGCCTGGTACTGGCATTAATCGCTGTGGTTGCCACCTTCATCACCGGTAACCCACTCTACGATGCACTGGGCACGCTCGCCATTGGCATTTTACTGGTGTTAATTGCCATCGCTATCGCGGTGGAAGTAAAAGCACTACTCATCGGTCAAGGCGTGGAGCCCAATACGCGTCAAAAAATGCTCAATTTCCTCACCGAACGCGAACAAATCAGTGAAGTTTTCAGCATGCGCAGCCTGCAAATGGGCAACGATGTGATGGTGGCGATCAAAGCACGCATGCAGCCCACCGGCAGCGAGTTGGGCTTAATCCAAGCCATTAACGAAACCGAAGTAGCGTTCAAGCAAGCCTTCCCAGAAGTAGTGTGGCTATTCTTCGAACCCGATATCACCGACGATTAATACACACCTAGTTGCACATTTCGATCAAGCCCATCTGGGCCTGATCGACGCTGCTTTATTGATTTCACTCACCTTTCTACGCAAAGCCGCCCTCTTTACCGTGCGCCCCACCTTATTAGCAGGCGCTGACTCACGTTCTCAAATACTGGTAAAATAGCCGGTTCGCTACGGAGAATGTAATGTCTACACCGAAAGTTGGCATGGTTTCACTGGGCTGCCCGAAGGCGCTGGTGGATTCTGAACGCATCTTGACGCAATTGCGCCAAGACGGCTATGAAATTGTGGGTGATTACGATGACGCTCAGCTCGTGATCGTGAATACCTGTGGTTTTATCGACCATGCCAAGGCCGAGTCGCTCGAAGCTATCGGTGAAGCCATCGACGCCAATGGTCGTGTGCTGGTGACCGGTTGTTTGGGGGCTAAGCCCGAGGAAATCGCGCAAATTCACCCTAAAGTGCTGAATATCACCGGTCCGCACGAATACGATGCCGTGGTCGGCGCGGTTCGGCAGCATTTACCGCAATCAGAAGCACACCAACAGTTCTTCGATTTAGTCCCACCTCAGGGTTTAAAACTGACGCCCGATCATTACGCTTACCTGAAAATTTCCGAAGGCTG
>JAKSCJ010000100.1 GCA_022360675.1 Lysobacterales bacterium | reverse complement strand
CGAACACGGCCCATTTAAAGACGCCGATGCCTTGGTCAATGTAAAGGGAATCGGCCTCAACACCGTCAACAATAATCGCGACAATATTTTAGTTAACGACTCTCAACCTTAAACGCACTCAACCAAACGAAAAGCAAGCTGTATACGCAAAGCACTGAAGCCATTTAAAACAACGCTTACCAAAACAACGCTTACTGATTAGAAGAAAGGCCATTACGAAATCGAACAGAAACCACAGAGAAAGCAATTTTAATGAAACCGCTCAGGAGGCAAATTTAACTTAAAGAAGGACGCACAACATTTTTTTATTCGATCGCTACGGAACAGCAACCATCGAACAAAGCAACACACTCCCCCTTAAACACATGGAAGTGTAATTTCAGCACAAGACATTAATGTGAGCATCCCAGTTGCTCAGCCAACACATTAATACAGGAGGTCATCTTGTGCTTTGGAGCGTTGATACGACAGGAAGTTATATCAGCGCTTCAGTTTTATGGCGACTCTTGATCGCCACAAAAAAAGCATTCGTTACTTATACTGGCAATGGAGGTATTGACCATAAAACAGATTCAAAACTGCTAATCAGACGGGCATCACGGTTAATGATTAATTTCAAATAATCTAATTTTGTTGTCACTTGGCTTCTAATCGTCTGAAAATTGACTGCGATGGCTAAAGGCTAAAGCGAGCGTCGATTGGTCAGTATGTTCTAACTCGCCACCCAGAGGAACACCATGAGCAATTCGAGTCACCGTTACTTTCTGCTGCTCGGCAATATCGCGCAAATAATAAGCGGTGGCTTCGCCTTCGACGGTGGGATTAGTGGCGATAATCATCTCTTTAACGTCGTCTTCCTTCAACCGTCGTTCCAAGTCATCCAAGCCTAAGTCGTCGGGGCCAATACCGTCTAATGGCGAAAGACGACCTAACAAAACAAAATAGCGCCCAGTAAAAATACCCGCATGTTCAATAGCCAGCACATCGGAAGGGGATTCCACCACGCACAGACGCTGGGCATCGCGCCGTGTATTACTGCATAGATGGCAAATTTCACGATCGGTAAGGTTTCGACAAGAACGGCAACGGCCAATGTTCTCCAGCGCTTCTTGCATTAAATTTGCTAAGCGCTTACCACCATCGCGATCACGCTCAAGCAAATGCAACGCCATTCTTTGCGCCGTGCGTTGCCCCACACCTGGCAATACACGTAAAGCGTCCATAAATTGATTCAGCAGGTCACCACCGTCCATACGATCCTAGCCTATTGGGTGTGTTTATATTGAATTGCTTATTGGCGAGAACTCTACTCAGTAGTACCAACGTAGAGTTCAGATACCGAGACCAAGCCCTGGAACGAGTTTGCTCTCGGCAAAGTCATCGCGTATGTCTTAGAACTTGAACGGGAATCCGGGAGGTATAGGAAGGCCGGAAGTTAAGGAAGACATTTTATCTTTATTTTTTTCAGCGACTTGTTGTACCGCATGATTCGCAGCAGCACTGATGAGATCTTCTAATAACTCGCGATCATCCATCGCTGAAGGGTCGATCTCAACACGACGAAACTCATGGCGACCATTGATGGTAATTTTTACCATGCCGCCACCAGCCTCACCGGTGACTTCCACATTGGCCAACTCTTGTTCGGCCTTCTTCATTTCTTCCTGCATCTTCTGAGCCTGCTGCATCAGGCCGGCGAGATTTGCTTTCATGCGTTATGCGTCCAATGGATGAATAGAATCTGGAATAACCCGAGCGTCGAAGCGTTCTTGTAAACGCTGCATCACCGGATCCTGTTCGACGGCTTCCTCAGCAGCTCGCTGGGCGGCTTCGCGCTTCGCTTGGGCGGCTGCTGCTGGAGTGTCCACTACTCCTTCCCGCGCATTCACTT
The DNA here is from genome assembly GCA_022360675.1 of Lysobacterales bacterium. Classification (GTDB taxonomy): domain Bacteria; phylum Pseudomonadota; class Gammaproteobacteria; order Xanthomonadales; family Wenzhouxiangellaceae; genus JAKSCJ01. The sequence goes on along the minus strand of JAKSCJ010000100.1, from coordinate 587 downwards.
GCAATTGAATCGGCGCGCCGAAATAAACACTTAATGCCTGCGCTAAGGATTGCTCCTGGCGCTGGGTGTGCAATGAGCCTAACTGTTTTGGCATGACGAAATGCCACACTTGGCCATCGCGTTGTTCGAGCTGCAAATTAGCTGCGAACTCCCGAGTGATGGGGGTGATCGGCAAGCGCTTCAATAGCTCTTCCCAAGGCGCTTCACCATCGCCTAATGCTTCTGCCGCTGAAGCCACAGGTCCATTGGGAATATCGACAGCAAGGTTCACATCCGCAGGATTAAAACCCACCGTTTCAGGTGGCGGAGTCGGTGCGGTTTCAGGTTGAGCGTTTCTTCTCAGATCCCGTTGTGCAGCTCCGTCAGATACCACAGCTGAAGGCGGCTCGCGATCGTAATCATTCGGGTAGCCATGCGGCGTCGCATCTTGTCGCCGCGCCACAACATCGTGCTCATAGCCTGTAGGAGCATCGTTACGGCCCGAATTACGCTGCTTTTCGCGCGACGGTTGCGGTTGCGGTTGCGGTTGCGGTTGCGGTTGCGGTTGCGGTTGCGGTTGCGGTTGCGGTTGCGGTTGCGGTTGCGGT
>JAKSCJ010000178.1 GCA_022360675.1 Lysobacterales bacterium | reverse complement strand
GCAGGCCATAAGTGTGTTTATTCACAACGATGAAATCACCCACCAGCAATGTGGGAATCATCGAACCTGAAGGAATGCGAAACGGCTCGAATAAAAACGAGCGAAACACCAATACCGCCAGCAACACCGGGAAAAACGAACGACTGTATTCCACCACAATGGGCAGGCGCGCGGCGGATTCATCACCAAACGCTACACGCTCATTACGTTTACCCGCAAAGAATAGTTTATCGATCAACCAAACCAAGCCGCTAAACAGCGTCAACAGCGTTAGCACCAAAGTGAAATCAATACTCATTATTTATCCTCATCCACAACCGAGTTGCTTAAAGCCGAACCCGGCGGGCGAACTCACCTCGTGACACATAGGGTTGAAATCAGGACAAGCGGCAGCGATATCGACACCGCCCTGATACAGAATTAATCGTCGTTACGTAATACCGCCAAGAAGGCCTCTTGGGGGATTTCCACTTTACCCACCATTTTCATGCGTTTTTTACCGGCTTTTTGTTTTTCCAGCAATTTGCGCTTACGGCTCACGTCACCACCGTAACACTTCGCCAATACATTTTTACGCATGGCTTTAACGGTGGTGCGGGCAATGACGTGGGAACCAATGGCGGCCTGGATAGCCACTTCGAACATTTGGCGTGGAATTAACTCACGCATGCGCTCGGCTAACTCGCGGCCGCGGCGCTGGGAGTTATCACGGTGAACAATAATCGATAAAGCATCGACCTTCTCACCGTTAATCAGCAAATCCACCCGCACAAAAGGACCGGCCTGGAAGCGTTGGAAATGGTAATCGAATGAGGCAAAGCCACGGCTTACCGATTTCAGACGATCGAAGAAATCCAACACCACTTCACTCATGGGCAGCTCGTAGCTGATGGATACTTGGCCACCCAAGTACTGCATATTTTTTTGTACGCCGCGCTTTTCTTCACATAAGCCAATCACCGCCCCCACATAGGCTTGGGGCACTAGGATGTTGGCCAAAATAATAGGCTCGCGAACTTCTTCCAGCTTATTGATGGGCGGCAACTGAGCGGGGTTATCCAGCTTACAGATCTCGCCATCGGTGAGCTGTAATTCGTAAATCACTGTGGGTGCTGTAGTGACCAGCTCCAGGTTGTATTCGCGTTCCAGCCGCTCCTGCACAATTTCCATATGCAATAAACCGAGGAAACCGCAGCGGAAACCAAAGCCCAGCGCCTCGGAGGTTTCGGGCTCGTAATGCAAAGCGGCATCGTTTAATTGCAGCTTTTCTAAAGCTTCACGCAGATCGGGGTAGTCATCGGACGACACGGGGAACAAACCGGCAAAAACTCGCGGTTGCATTTCCTGGAAACCGGGTAAGGGTTCTGCCACCGGATTTTTGGCACTGGTGAGTGTGTCGCCCACGGGCGCGCCATGAACATCTTTTACGCCCGCCACCATGAAACCCACCTCGCCGCTGCGCAGGCTGGCGCGTTGTTCACGCTTGGGCGTAAACACGCCCACCTGATCCACATCGTGGGTGATGCCGGTGGACATGACTTTAATTTTATCGCCCTTGCGCATTTCGCCGTCGACGATACGCACCAACGACACCACGCCCAGGTAGTTATCGAACCAGGAGTCGATAATCAGCGCACTCAGCGATTTTTTCACGTCGCCTGAAGGCGCAGGAATTTGCTGGGTAATAGCTTCTAATACATCTTCAATACCGATACCGGTTTTCGCGCTGGCTTGCAGCGCATCGGTGGCATCGATACCGATAATTTCTTCGATTTCTTGCTGAACGCGCTCGGGCTCGGCTGAGGGCAGGTCAATTTTGTTCAGCACCGGCACCACTTCTAAGCCCTGCTCTACAGCGGTGTAGCAATTGGCCACGCTCTGGGCTTCTACACCTTGCGCCGCGTCTACCACCAGCAATGCCCCTTCACAGGCCGCCAACGAGCGCGAGACTTCGTAGGAGAAATCCACATGTCCTGGGGTATCAATGAAGTTGAGCTGGTAGGTTTTGCCGTCTTTGGCGGTGTAGTTTAAGGTCACGCTTTGCGCTTTAATGGTAATACCGCGCTCACGTTCCAGCTCCATGCTATCGAGCACCTGAGCTGCCATTTCGCGCTCGGTTAAGCCTCCGCAATACTGAATAAAGCGGTCGGCCAGTGTGGATTTACCATGATCCACGTGGGCAATAATGGAGAAATTACGAATTAACTCGATGGCGATGGGTTGCGTCGACGACATAACAGCGTTTCAAATTTCAGAGGGCCAGGCGCTGGACTCGGCCGGATATTAGCAGTTAACAAGCGCTTTTTTGCACTCACAAAAAACACCCGCACGCAGAGCATCGTACCAGCAACCATCGTCACTGGCATGGTATCACTCTGATTTTTCGTGGTTTTACACCAAAACCTTAAGTGTGAACGGTAATGCTTCAGGCACTTAAAAACGGCAGTGGTAAAGCCACATAAAGACCATGGTCTCATAACGCGGCGGGCAGCAATAGTGCTCACCATAAACGAATGCCGCGCCATGCAACAAAGGCATGGCGCGGCATTATAGCTGGAACTGAAGATGTACGCTTAGTCTTCGCGCTCGGGCGTGTAGGCTAAGAAGGTGGTTGTGCCATTACGGAACACTAACAAGGCCACGGTTTTGCCCGTCTCGATATCTTCTACCACGCGACTGAACTCACGACTGGAGCCCACTTCTCGGTTGTTGATCATCAAGATAACATCGCCACGGCGTAAACCGGCGCGATACGCGGCATCGCTTTGAACACCGGTAACCAGCACGCCGCCCTCGGGGTCACCCAAGCGTTCGCGGCTAGCGGCATCAATCGTTTCAACACTAATACCCAGCTGATTACGCGCGACACCAGCCCGGCGGCCACGCTCACTGCCTTCGGTTTCGGCGCCGGGTAATTCGTCGATCACCGCAGTGACGGTTTGCTCTTTGCCCCAACGGTGAATCAACAGCTCCGCTTCGGTACCCGGGCGGGTTGCGCCCACCAGCGGCGGTAAGTCACTGAAGCGCTCGATCCGTTGTCCGTTAAATTCCAAGATCACATCGCCTACTTTTACACCGGCGTTATCGGCAGCGCTATCGGCTTCCACACGATTCACCAATGCGCCACGTGGACGATCCAGACCTAAGGCTTCAGCTTCTTCAAGCCCCAAATCTTCAATACCTACCCCCAGCAAACCACGCGATACATAACCTTGAGTGCGCAGTTGGTCTAAGGTGCTTTGCGCCACCTCGCTGGGAATGGAGAATGACAAGCCAATATAGCCGCCATTAGAACTCAGAATCCAAGAATTCACACCAACGACTTCACCCTTCATGTTAACCAGCGGACCACCGGAATTACCTCGGTTAATGGCCACATCGGTTTGAATGAAAGGCACATATTGCTGCGCACCGTTAGTGCGGCCTTTGGCGCTCACAATACCGGCAGTTACCGTTTGCTCGTAATTAAAGGGCGAGCCAATGGCAATTACCCACTCACCTTGGCGTAACTTGGTGGAATTACCGAACTTTAAGGTGGGTAAATCTTCCGCTTCCACTTTCAGTAAAGCGATATCACTGCCTTCGTCTGAACCGATCAGCTCAGCTTCAAATTCGCGGCGATCGGCCAAGCGCACAATGATGCGATCAGCTTCATCAATAACATGATGGTTGGTAACGATATAGCCATCTTCAGCGATGATAAAACCACTACCGCCACCACGACGATCGGGGCGAGAACGGGGGCCGCCACCGCCGCCTTCACCTTCTGGGCCGAAGAATCGACGGAAAAACTCGGGTAGTTCGTCATGGGGGTTACCGCGTTGCTCGCCGTCGCTTTCACCGCGACGACTGGAACGCTGGCCATAGGATGTGGTTTCGATATTTACCACAGCCGGTGTCGTTTCTGCCGCCAGATCAATAAAGTCTGGCGCTTGCGCCGACACCGTTTGCGCTGTGACCAGCATCAGCATGGTAAAGAACAGAGCAATACGATTGAGCACCATGGGTCTCCATTTATTATTCAGTTGTTTGTGGGACAACCAAAAGCAAAAAATTACTTCAACACAAGCGCCCCGTTTATCGGATAAAGTGTGCATTTGAACCGAGCTTGGTTGGGTTCAATGTCACAACAACGCTTGAGGTTTCATTAACAATGCTGCAAAGCGCAAATTAAATAATCATGCTTGCGCGTGATGTAAGCTTGCGCGCAATGATGGTTAGAAAGCTTCCAGCATTGAAGATTCGGAAGGCATAAAGCTTATCGACACATGCTATATGTTGACGATGATTGATTATCCTTAACTTTGAAACTTAGTTATCACTGAAGTTCGATTATATTCTCATAACTATTGTGAATGCTGATCAGAGCCAGCACCGATAATTCTGTGCTAACGGCTCCCCGGGCTAACGACTCACAAAACTAACGGCTCACAGAGCTAACGGCTCACAGAGCTTTGGCGCTGGCATGAACCCATACCCGACACCACCGTAACTAAGTCTTCGGTCTTTAAATGCGGCATCGCGGCAAAGCGCTGCCATAACAAACCCGCAGCTAATAAGCCGCTTAATAACACCACGATATCGAGCCAAAAACCTTGCAGCCAAAGCTGTGCCAGTCCATAGGCCAAACCGGCCACCACTAAAAAGGCCAGTAAAGTCAGTCCATAAACCCGCAACGCTAGCTGCAACATCAAGCGCTCATCAATAAAGAGGTTCAGCCACTGTCCCACATTCAGTTGGTCAGGCTTGGTTTGGTCAGCGAACTTTTGCTTGGTCATAACCGATAGCGGCAGAGTGATGTCGAAATACCCAGGGGCGAGCAAGCGATTAAATAAACCCGCACCGCAGCCATGACCGGCTTCACAACGCTCACAACCGGCACGCCCTACACGCACCGTTAACTCTTGGTTATCGAGGTGAATAATCTGACCGCGCCGCTTCATCTCCAGG
>JAKSCJ010000442.1 GCA_022360675.1 Lysobacterales bacterium | reverse complement strand
ATGGCCGTTTATGTGTGGGAAGACCAAATTCTGGAAGTACTGCCCGGTCTGGGTGAAGCCAAGTATCCGCCGATTCGTGCCGAAACCTTCCACACCCGCATCACCAGCAAATACTACGGCGACGACTACAGCGACGAGTAATTATTTGAAATTACACGGCAAGTGATGAGCTTGGAAGCGTGGGGTTAAACCTTAACGGCCTGAATGTCCAGCAAAATGTCCTTTATCCAAGCATTCGGGTATATCGTTTGCCAGCAGCAACAAGCCGCGTTCAAGATAGGTATTCCAGCACTGACTGGGATAGAGGGATCGACACCCGCTCAGCTTGGCACGGAACTGAGCCCGTGATCCTGGGATAAAGCGACTGACTGGCCGACTAGGACCACTGGAACTCCGGTCAGTCGCTTGCTTTTGACCGGTAGCAGGCTTTTCTTAAAATCCATTAAAGATCTCCTTGAAATAAGAAGAAAACAGACTTAAAAGCGCAAAGACCAAGCGCAAACCAGAACTAAAACTAAACGGTTAAAGAAACTAACTTTAAGCATTTTTTATTCATTACAGTCCAAATAAATAATTAAGATAAACACCCCGCAACACACATCACAATCCTGGTTTAAGACAATCGTATTTTCTTCATCAAGATAGCCAAATAATTATTAATTTAATGCGCACTTAAAAATTTAGAAAAAACAACAAAACCATACATATAACAAGACATACAAACATCAATAAATGGTTTCTATAGCAACAGTTATTACTGGTTTTCATGTCTTTAAACCAACAGGCTTTCTTTGTTTGTTTACGCGTCAATTAAGCACGATTTACATGGTTTCTTTACATCAAAAATTGAAACACTAAACATTACGTAGAAAAATCAACTAAGTTACGCATAAAACCATCATCACTTTCTGCTGAATTATCCAACACTTAACTTTTCAGTGCGCACATGCCGACAAAAAAATTCCGCAAAAGGCGTTGACAGCGAAAAAAATATCCCCCTAGAATAAAAACCGTTACTCATCGAGACCGGCTGAGGGATAGGCCCTAAGACGCCGGGGCAACCATTCAAGCTAACCCCTTGGATACAGGTGCCAACTCCTGCGGCGTAGGCCGGAAGATGAGTCTGGTTGAAGCACAATGCTTAAGGCGTTTGTGATGGTCGGCCAGGTGAGTTTTCGCGCGGAGTTTCTCGTGAGTCTTTCTTCATGATTCACAAGATGCGGAGACTCACGATATGTCTGCTTCACTTCAATCAGCGCAGCCAAGCGCCAGCACTGCCGATTACTCATCGGTGGGCACAGCGGTTCCCGATCACGGGCCGCCAGCCAGTGCTACATCATCCGCCTGTGCCACAGGCGCAACCCATTCGCTACCACTGTACGCCCGGCCCGATACTGCCCGGCCTGATGCTGTCCAGGCTGCTCAAGCCAACGGCACGCCACTGGCACAAGCGGCGTGTTATTCCAGCTATCGCGATCTGCGTGTGCGTTTGCAATCGGTGGCATTGCAGCATGGCACTCACTTACCCCAGGCCACCATTGCTTTGCGCCATTACGGTCAAAGTGGCCCGCTGTATGTGGTGTTGGGTGGAATTTCATCGCACCGGGCTTTGTGTGACGAGCACGAAGGTACTCGCGGTTGGTGGCACGATTACGTGGGCCCCGGCAAAGTTTTAGATACCCGCCATTGCCAGGTGCTGGGGGTCGATTTTTTAGGCAGTGGTGCCAGCACTAAACCCAGGCATTTGGGTGAATGGGTGGTCAGCCCTCAAGACCAAGCCCAAGTTATCGTGCGTGCTTTGCAATCCTTAGACTGGCTAGGTAAGAGGCGTGTTGATGGACTCATCGGCAGTTCATACGGTGGCATGGTGGCACTGCATTGGGCACAACGTTTTCCCCACACACTAAGCCGCGCGCTGGTGTTATGCGCCGCCCACCGCAGCAGCCCCACCACCTCGGCGTATCGCTCGGTGCAACGCCAAATTGTGCGTTTAGCCCATGAGCTGGGCGACGGAAAACAGGGCTTACAGCTCGCCCGCGCACTCGCCATGTTGGGGTTTCGTACGCCCCAAGAGTTAGATCAACGCTTTTCCCAAAGCGCTAAAGTTAAACAGCAGCAAGTGCACGTGGCGATGGACGACTACCTCAACGCGCGCGGCCATGCTTATGTGCAACAACATGCGGCAAACAGCTTTTATTGCTTATCGCAGTCTTGCGATCTTCATCAGTTAGATCCAGCCAATATCAATACCGAGCTTTGGTTAGGCGCTTGCCCCGAAGACCAAATCATTCCTTTTGCCGACGCCACGCAACTGGCTGAACGCGCCGCCCATTTGCGTTATTTCCAACGTATTCCATCGCGCTTTGGGCACGACTGTTTCATCAAAGAAACCCAAGCCATTCGCCATATCTTGCGTTTGTTCACCCATCAACAACTCAACGCTACTCAGCTTTAAGTGAGTTCAGGGAAAGCACCATGTCACAGCACAACGAATTATCAAACGAACTCAGTCAGCACTCGACCCAGGCTTCCATCACCACGCGCACGGTGCGCGCTGCTTTAGAGAGCGATCACCAACACGGCAGCGTGATTCCGCCTTTGTATCTATCGACAAACTTCACCTTTGCCGGTTTTGATGACAAGCGCGAATACGATTACACCCGCAGCGGTAACCCTAGTCGCGATGCCTTAGCCCAGGCCCTGGCCGAGCTCGAACAAGGCTACAGCGCTACCGTAGTAAGCAGCGGCATGGCCGCCGTAACTTTGGTGTGCCAGCTACTCCAGGCCGACGATCTACTGGTGATACCGCACGACTGCTACGGCGGTTCCTACCGTTTGTTTACCCATTTGGCCCAGCGTGGTGCCTTTCGTTTGCAGGTGGTGGACTTTAGCCGTGATGATCTCATTGACGAAGTCATGGCCCAAGAGCCTAGCTGGTTATGGTTAGAAACCCCGAGTAACCCTTTACTACGAATTACCGATATTGCCGCATGGTGCAATGCCGCTCATCAAAACCACTGCCAAGTCTGTGTGGATAACACTTTTTTGTCTCCCACCGGACAACAACCCATTGCCTTAGGCGCCGATTTAGTGGTGCATTCCACCACTAAATATCTGAATGGCCACAGCGATGTGGTGGGCGGGGTGGTGATTGCCGCTCAACACGATCTGGGGCAGCAACTGGATTGGTGGGCCAATTGTTTGGGCTTAACCGGATCACCGTTCGATGCATGGCTCACCTTACGTGGTTTACGAACACTGGACGTGCGCGTTCAACAACAGGTTCAAAACAGCGTGGAGATCGCCCAGTTCTTAGCCCAACACCCAGCGGTAAAACAAGTTCATTACCCGGGTTTACAACAACATCCACAGCACGCTTTAGCCAAGCACCAGCAGCAGCACTTTGGGGCCATTATCAGCTTTGAACTGGAGCCCGACTGGATACCCTGTGTGCTATCGGCCTTGCAGCATTTTTCATTGGCCGAGAGTTTGGGCGGTGTAGAAAGTTTAATCGCCCATCCCGCGACCATGACCCACGCCGCCATGGCACCAGCGGCCCGCCAACGGGCGGGAATCTGCGATGGCCTGTTGCGTTTGTCCATCGGCATCGAGCACAGCCAAGATCTCATTGCCGATTTACAGCGTGCCTTTAGCCAAGCAGCACACCAGTTCTTAGCCGCAGCGCAAAATCAGCGTCAAAGCACCGATTCCAAACCCAATAAAGCTCAGCGGGAAGTTGCATGAACGCCGTTACTAATAGCGCTTCAAGCGCCTTTGCTTGGCTTAACGCCCCCCGTGTATTGGTGGAATGGCAAAACCACGTGAGCCCGGCACAATGGCGTATCAGTGTGGCGCAT
>JAKSCJ010000073.1 GCA_022360675.1 Lysobacterales bacterium | reverse complement strand
CTTATCTAAAGCGTTATCGATTGCGTTGAGTTCATTGTGTTGTTCTGCGCTTATTTTTTCTAGTTCAGCTTGTTTTTTCTTTAATGTCAGATCAGGATTTAGATAATCGTCTTTTAGATCCGACAATGCTTGGATAAAGGTCATTTGCTGGACATTTCAGGCCGTTAAGGTTTAGTGCCGCTTCACCTTAGGATTCAACTTACTTTGCGAAATCAAAGCATTAGTCGTTGCTGTAGTCGTCGCCGTAATACTTACTGGTAATTCGGGTATGGAAGGTTTCTGCCCGAATAGGTGGATATTTGGGCTCGCCCAAGCCGGGGAGCACTTCGAGGATTTCGTCTTCCCACACATACACCGCCATAGGAAAACTCACCCGTGCGCGCTGGGCCTGGCTGGCATTGGCGGGTTGTGCGACTCGGTGTGTGGTGGATGGCAAGCGATCATTGGTGATGCGTTGCATGTAATCGCCCGTGTTGATGATGATGCTGCCCGGTGGTGCCTTTAAACGTACCCATTTTTGTGTTTTACGGTGCAGTGCTTGTAAGCCATCTTCTTTGGGTGCAGGTAGGAATGTAAATAAATCCACGTCTTCATGCCCCAGCATACGGCCACCCGATGATTGTTGCTGCTGTTCGTTTAAGGCCGGGTAATAATTTAAGCGAAAACCAAAATTAGTGGCTGTTAATGCGTCGTCGTAATGGTGAATATCCACATTGAGATAACGCAAAATGCTTTGCATGATGGGTAAGATCAGCTGCGCTTCGGCTTGTATGAGTTGCCGGAATAGCGGCTCGTATTCGGGCTCGGGCCAAAATTGACTGGCACTGAAATCGGGCTTTTGATCGAGATTGAAGGCGCGCCGACAAAACACCCAGCCTTCCACTAAATCGGGATGAATGATGGTGGTTTCTTTGATGGGGAAATAACCCTGGTTCACCGAACCATGGCGCTGAGCTAAGTAAGGTTGGCGGGCACTCATGGGAATGGTTTCAAAGAAACGTCGAACGGCTTTATCGGTTTGTTCGAACAACTGCGGATCGATACCGTGGTTCACTAAAATCGTAAAACCGATATCTTCCATGCCCTGCCCCAAGGCTTGGGCAAAACGCACTTTTCCGGCCTCGCCACCGTGGAAATAGTCGGCCATGTCGCAAACACGGATTTGATAATTCTCGTCGAATTCGTCTACCTGCTGGTTTTCGGATAAACCATAGGTTTGCGACTTATTCACCTGTTCGTAGCGGCGAAACTCCTGATTAACGGCGTGGACACCCTCATCGCGTGCGTCTAGGTCTTGCTTGGCTGAATCTTGCTGTTGCGCCATTTTGTGCTTCCGCTGTACTGCTTGTGGTTTAGATGAATGCCGCTTTGGCTTAGGTCAATTGGCTGAGCACATAACCCAGCAATAGCGTCACCAGTATGCCGGGAATAACCCAGCGCAACCAGAACTGCCAGAGTTGTTCGCGGGTACGGTTTTCTCCGCTGGAACCGAACACCTGCTGGGCCAAATGGCTGCGACTAAAACCCCAAGCTACCGCCACAATGGCCATTAAGCTACCGCCCACTTGCATGCCTGAACCAAAGATTAAATCGAAGGTGCCAATCCAGTCGTTGTCGTAGCTGATCAATGCCATCAGCGCCAGCTCGATAAGCGCGATGATGACGAAGACTCGGGGACGCAGGCGAACGCTTTGATCGTGCGCTTCGTTTTTACTCAATGCCGCAGCCGCCACGGCCAAGGCGGCGATATTGGATAAAAACGCCACCGTGACTAAGCCCACTAAAAACAAAGCACCTAACCATTGGCCGCCGGGCATGTGCATAAATAAACGCGGTAAGGTGTCGAAAATAAGCCCTGGGCCTTGGCCTAAATCCAATCCAAACACCAAGGTGGTAGGGACGATGAATAAACCGGCCAGTATGGCGGCGCTGGTATCGCCCAAGGCGGTGGCTAAGGCGGGTTTGAATAAGCTTTGCCGGGCCGGAAGATAACTGCCGTAAATCACAAAGAAAGTGCCACCTAAACCTAAAGAGAAAAAGGCCTGGCCCAGAGCGGCGAAGTAATCGCCTGCGCTCATGGCGTCGAAATTGGGCTGAAGAAAGCTTTGCAGATGGCCAAAGGCTCCATCCAATCGCAACGACGACAACACCAAATACACCATGATGAGCGCGAAGAAAGGCACGAACCAGCGGCTGACGCGCTCGATTCCACGTCGTACCCCTAAGGCGATCACGCCTAAGCTGGCCAATAGAATCAACGCGCTCACACCAAATTGCCACCAACTAGAGCCGATCAACGCTTGGTATTGGCCCCAGTGTGATTCGTTAAACCCTAGGCTCACTGAAAAGCCGGCGCTTAAGGCAATTTGACTGATCACCACAATGTAATAGGCATCGGCCACCAGAACGGTCACCAATAGCAAAGAGCCCGCTAAAAGTCCCCAGCGCGACCCCCAGAGTTGAGTGAAGGCACCCATGGGGCCTTGGCGTGTGCTGCGCCCTAAGGTCCACTCGGCGGTGAGTGCGGGCACGGCTAATAACAACACACAGGCCAGATACACCAGTAAAAAAGCGCTGCCACCGTTTTGCCCCATCATGTAGGGAAAACGCCAGACATTACCCAAGCCGACTGAGACTCCCACCATGGTGAACCAGGCACCGAGGCCGCTGCTGAAGCGAGCGGGGCGTGCGCTTTGGGGCGTGTTTTGTGACATGGAGTTTTGACTGCTCAAGGTGAAGGGCGATGGCTTATTTTAGTGAAATATATCGGCTTGTTTAGCTTCAAGGTGAGAAAAGCACAGAATGATCAATCACTGAGAAGACGCCCGGTACCGGTGAAGCCCAGGGCCAAAAACACCTAGGTCTAAAAACACCTAGGGCCAAAAACAAAGGGGCGATAATTACCGCCCCTTTAATTATTGTGTGGTGACGACCGTTCTATTTCTTGATCTTGGCCCAGGTGTCGCGCAAACCAACACTGCGGTTAAACACCGGACGCTCGGCGCTGCTGTCGGGATCAAGCACAAAATAGCCTTGGCGCTCGAATTGGAAGAAATCGCCAGCTTCGGCTTGGGCCAGGTGGGGTTCCACCATGGCGTTTTGCACTTCCACCAGCGATTCTGGATTGATGAACTCTTTAAAGTCGCGTTCTTTATCGCCCAGCGGATTGGCCTCGGTGAACAGGCGGTCGTACAAGCGCACATCGGCGGCCACCGCATGTTTGGCAGAAACCCAGTGGATGGTGCCTTTTACTTTGCGGCTGGCACCGGGCAGTCCGCTGTGGGTGTCGGGATCGTAGGTGCAGTGCACTTCCACCACTTCGCCTAAGTCGTTTTTCACCACGTCTTGGTATTTAATGATGTAACCGTGGCGCAAACGTACTTCACCGCCCGGCTTCAGACGACGATATTTACCCGGTGGGTTTTCCGAGAAGTCGTCCTGCTCGATGTACAGCTCACGGGTGAACGGCACTTGGCGTTGGCCCATATCCGGATTCTGCGGATGCACGGCGGCGTCCATCAATTCTTCTTGATCTTCCGGATAATTGGTTAACACCACCTTCAGTGGCTTTAACACGGCCATGGCGCGCGGTGCGCGTTGGTTCATGTCGTCGCGCAGGGTGTTTTCCAACACGCCCATGGGAATAATGCTCACCGACTTGGTCACACCCACTTCTTCGCAGAAGGTGCGAATTGACTCGGGTGTGTAGCCACGGCGGCGAATACCAGCCAGCGTGGGCAGGCGGGGGTCATCCCAGCCATTCACATGGTTTTCTTCCACCAATTGAATCAAGCGGCGCTTGCTCAATACGGTGAAATCCAGATTCAAGCGCGAGAATTCGATCTGCTGCGGACGGCTGGGTTGCAGCCACAGGTCTTTTTCTTTTAAAGGCTCGGTGAGCCAGGCATCGTTGGGCATGTCCAGCTGATCTAAGAACCAGTCGTACAGCGGGCGATGATCTTCAAATTCCAGCGTACACAACGAGTGGGTGATGCCTTCGATGGCATCGGACAAGCCGTGGGCGAAATCGTACATCGGGTAGATGCACCAGGCATCGCCGGTGTTTTGATGGGGCACTTTGCGCACACGATAAATGGCCGGATCGCGCAGATTCATATTGCCCGAACTCATGTCGATCTTGGCGCGCAAGGTGCGGCTGCCGTCTTCGAACTCGCCTTTGCGCATACGCTCGAGGAGATCTAAGTTCTCTTCCACGCTGCGCTCACGGTACGGGCTGGGGCGGCCGGGCTCGGTTAAGGTGCCACGATACTCGCGTACTTCTTCTGCATTTAAATCGCAAACAAAGGCTTGACCTTGTTTAACCAGTTTCACCGCGCAGCGATAGAACACTTCGAAATAGTCCGAAGCGTGGCGCTTGTGGGCCCACTCAAAACCCAACCAGCTCACATCCTCTTGGATGGCTTTCACGTAGGACAAATCTTCCTTCGTGGGGTTGGTATCGTCGAAGCGCAGATTGGTCTGGCCTGTGAATTCCTGGGCAATGCCGAAATTCAGGCAAATGGATTTAGCGTGGCCAATGTGTAAATAGCCATTGGGCTCAGGCGGAAAGCGGGTGACCCCCTGACCACCCTGCTTCTGCGCGGCCACATCTTTGCTGATGATGGTGCGAATGAAGTGGCTGGGCTTGGCGCCGGTGTCGGCGGTATTGTCGTCGGGTCGATTAGTGTCGCTCATTTTTTCAGGCCAGAACGGATCAAACCTTTCATTGTAAGGCATTGGGAGCGCGAATAAAGCTTTCGTGGGCCTGAAATCTATCTTTCTGCAGGCATGGTGGCGAAATTTTTCAGCGATGTGTCTGCGCCGATAGCTTTGTCGCGAGGCGTTACGTAGTACCAACGTACTGGAAGCGCGTTGCTGCTTGTGCGGTCCATTTGTCTAAGCAGGGTCGGAACTGCTAGGGTGATCGCGATTTCTGATACCGAGAAATGGTCTCGTTTGAAGCTCCGATTGGGGGCTCCCCGCGTGGAATGGGCGGCAGATTAGTATCGGTATCGTCGACGATTGTTCAAGGGGCCTTAAGCTGCCTGTTGATAACGAATAGTGAGCAGAGGATGAATACCAAAGCGACATCGTTAAGCCTGAACACCCAAATCCTGATTGCTTTGGTAGCAGGGATCGTGGTGGGCGTGTTACTCAATTTCTCCGGAGCGGCGGAAGCCTATCCCCTATTAACCCAAGAAACCTCGCGTACCGTTGGCAGCCTGTTTGTGCGGGCGCTGCAATTACTGGTGATTCCGGTGGTGTTTGTATCGCTGGTATGCGGTGCCAGTAGCTTGAGCGACCCTAGCCGCTTAGGTCGCCTGGGCGGCAAAACCATTTTGCTGTATCTGATGACCACAGCTGTGGCCATCACTTTGGCCTTGGTTGCGGGCATCGGTTTTGAGCCGGGTGCCGGTATCGAGCGCGATTTCACGCCCATGGGTGAGATTGCCAGTGCGCCCGCACTGAGTGAGGTGATATTACGCATTGTCCCCAGAAATATTGTCGAGGCCATGGCGGAAGGCAATATGTTGGGTTTGATCCTGTTTGCCCTGTTGATTGGTGTGGCGATCACCTTGAGTGGCGACGCAGGTAAGCGTATCGGCAGCTTCTTCGACGACCTTAATGTGGTGGTGATGAAGTTCGTCGAGTTGATCATGAAAGTCGCACCCATCGGTGTATTTGCGCTGATGGTGCAGCTAGGTGCCAGCACGGGGATCGATGTCTTTGCGCGTTTGGCGCTGTACGTGAGTCTGGTGTTGATCGTGTTGTTGATCCACGTGAGCGTGACTTATCCGCTGTTGGTACGGGTGTTTGGCGGCTTAAATCCGATTATTTTCTTAAAGAAAATGCGCCCGGTAATGCTGTTTGCTTTTTCCACCGCCAGTAGTAATGCGACGATTCCGGTGAATCTGCGCAACCTCACCCGGCGCTTGGGCGTGCATAACAATATTGCCTCGTTCACCGTGCCCTTAGGCGCCACCATTAACATGGATGGCACGGCTATCATGCAAGGCTTGGCTACCACTTTTATCGCCCAGGCTTACGGTGTTGACTTAAGTGCTGTGCAATATTTGACCATTATCTTGATGGTAATCATGGCCTCGGTGGGGGCGGCGGGTGTGCCCGGTGTGGGGCTCATTTTGTTAGCCACCGTGTTACAACAAGTAAATTTACCGGTGGAAGCCATCGGCATGATCTTAGGTGTGGACCGCATTTTAGATATGGCGCGCACGGCGGTGAATGTGACCGGCGATGCGGCGGTGAGCCTGGTGGTCGCACGCACCGAAGGCGAGCTGGATATCGACACCTATATGCAAATGGATGACGACGACGACGACGGTGGCGTCGCCGAGCTGCAAGGGGCGTAAGTGACTCGATCACCCTTCTTGCGTGCGATTCAACGCCAAGCGCTGGTGTGATATCGCGCGTATCAGTGCCGCTGTTTTATCTAAGCACGGTGCGCGTTTCAGATCGGGTGGGCTTAAGCCTTCTTAAGCCCACCGCCTGCCTTTATTGTTCATACCATCGCTGTGCGTTTCTTCCTTGCTGCTGGTGTGTTTTCAACGCATTACAGACGCTAAAGCCTAAATCTGTTGCGCCGCTAAATACGGTTGTAGGTACGCTTGATGGATCATCTTGTGTGCATGGGTCGTTTATGCAAAGGACTTAAAAAGGCCAGACCGTAGCGAACCATTGCAATAAGCCAGCAAAGCCTTGGTGGCTGGATTGCACGGCCTCACCGGTGCCTCCGTCATTCACTGCCCAGCTGTTGTTTGAAAAGAAAAAAACAGTATTAAACACAGTTAAAGCAACAAACTTTTTCATGATCGGATATCCTCTGTTGAGTGAAATGTGGGGTAGATCCCCACGGGTAATCATTCCCCATTGACATTTCGCTCGCCAGATTAATCTCGATTCTGGAACCAGTAGACGCCAATTCCAACGGTGTCTTTTTGTTCATTGGTATGGCTTTCGGCACTATTTTCAGCACACTCCATTACTTCAATAATACGATCTCGATACTCATAAGTTAGCTGACGCAGTTGCTGCCTGAGCTCAGGAACAGCAGCGCGCGGCATGCGGTGGCTCCAGTAGCGACGCTCCAGAAAGGGCGGCTGGGCATCGCTGAGGTTGTGCTCGATAGTGCTAACGAGGGCATCGATGGAGCTGCTGGCTGCGCTAACTTTCTCAGGAATGGAACGTGGCGTAACTTCGCGGCTCAAAATGGTGACTTGCTTTTCTTGCCAATCGATGAGGCCGGATTCGGATAAGTGTTTCAATAAACCGGTGGGTTTAAAATCGCCACCGTAACGATCGCATAGATCAACAAAAGTGGGATAACTTTCGCCGTCTAATGGCAAGGTATCAGGGAAGTCAGTATCGCTTTTCCAGTCGCCGACGAAACGCTCTAATAAGTTTGTGCTGTCGTCGCGACTTGAATGCAACAGTACCTTGCGAATGGTTTTCAGGGAGTAACCTGAGGCGGCCATGATTTCTTCTTGGGTCATCCCCTCATTACGCATTGCTTGGATTTGACCGGTGGTTAACAGCTCTGACATACGTTTTACCGTGACACCATCACGTAGCCCTAAGCGCATTAAAGCTACAAAGGCTTTTTGCAACATATGCTCTGTGGCTTTACGCATTGAGTTACTCATGCTTGGCTCGGTTCATAGGTAAAGATTCCCTCTTGCCAGATTGTAGCGCTCGTCATTTATCCTCTTTAAGTCAGTATGCGGTTTTACTAATGATGCGATGTAAACCCCGTTATCTAAACGCCATGGCCTTATGGCGATGACGTTTTTGGGCTGCTTAACTTCAGTACATTGTGGAACCAGAGTACAGGCAAACGACGTCATGGCGTGGTCATACACTTAGTTAACCATGAAATGGGGTCATGCTAAACAACAGCGTGTTGTCGTGCTAACGCAGAGGCTTGGTGCGTACCGCTTTTAGGGAAGTCAACAAAAGGAGAATGTTAAATTTTAGCTCATACATTATGATCGATACCGGGCTTATACGGCCGGAGAGAATATTCAAGGGGGCAAATTCAGTGCAATGAAGCTGAAGCCAGCATGGCACACTGAATTTGGAGCAAGGTTGCTGGTGCTACCCTGCTTAGATACTGGTTGCAAGTAAAACGAATAAGCCGGTATAACAATCATGGGTCTCGAGATGCTGCGCTTTGCAGTGGATCTGCTAAAGGATGATAGATTAATGCTGGTTATTAGCCGACGGGAAAATGAATCTATATATTTAGAACTCGACGCCAACATTCCACCTGGAACGCCTGTAGAAGAGCTGTTTAACAATGGGCCCATTACCATCACTGTGTTGAAAAGCAGCTTTGGTGGTACGCGCATTGGCATTGCAGCACCCGTTGAGTTGCGTATTATCAGAGGCGCGGCGGTACATAAACGGCGCGATTCATAACTTAGATACCTAGTGTTATCTTTGGCTCACATTGAGTGCTAAACACTCAAGTGATATTGCCTTGAACAACGCTTTAAAGCGTTGATTGATATCTTATGTTGAGGCAATAAGAAAAAACTAAATTATTAAAGGCGATGGAATGATCGACAGAACCCAGCTACTTTAAATACAAGTAGCTGGGTTCATTCATACGAATAAGCATGGCTTTAGCGTTATCTTTATATTGTTACTTAACCTGATATTGCTGGCGTTTTTTAATCAAGTATAAGTTAGCTTTTTATTTTATATAGTTTAATAAAGCTAAAAGTGAATCAATGTGGTGCGAGCTAACATATTGCTGATGGCGGCATTATTTACATCTTGGCTTGTAAAATCTTAGCGATAACCGATTCCAGCTTAGGGATCCAACGCAACACCACCACTAAATCGTTTTCTTCATCCACGTATATATAATTGCCACCAAAACCGGCGGCCCAGTAAGCACTGGCTGGCGCTTCGGGAATACGCTTTTGATCGGTGTTTAACCACCACATATAGCCGTAATCGGGGCGTGCGGTGGTGGGTTGACGAATACGTTTGATCCATTGGGGGTTGATGATTTGTTGTGATTCCCAGCGACCTTGCCGTAAAAACAACAAGCCATAACGAGCATGATCTAAAGTATTAATGAACAAGCCGCCACCAAAGTGCCCGCCGCCCGATACCGACTGCATTCGCAAGCCATCTAATGTAACCCAAGAATTTTCGTAACCATGCCAACGCCAAGTGGTGGACGCGCCGATGGGGTCCATGATCTTGCGCTTTAAGACTTGCGGTAAGGGTTCGCGCCACACTTGCATGAGCGAATAGGCCAGTAAGTTGACGCGTACATCATTGTATTTAAAAACACTGCCAGGCGGGTTGAGTGGTCGATTAGGCCAGTCGGCGGGTGTCTCACCCACAGGGCGGTCGGCCCAATCGGGAACCTCCCACAGGGTGCCTTGCCAATCAGACGTTTGCTGCAACAGGTGGTGCCAAGTGATAGCGCGATTATGTGGGCTGGAGAAGCTGCCGTCTTGGACCCAATGGAAAACCGGTTTGTGGAGATCTTCAATTAACGCCTCTTGTTCGGCTAATCCAGCCAAGCTCGACAAATAACTCTTCACCACACTAAAAGTCATGTCTACACGTTCGACATCGCCCCAAGCGGTCACGATCCGGCCGCCTTTGAGGATAATGCCACTGGCCACCTGACGTGGCGCCGTGGGACCTAACACACGGTAATTAGGCTCGCGATCGGTGTAGCTGTCGAGCAGCACCTGACGCATATCATTGGGTTCGGTAACGGCTTGCCTTTGGGCGTAGTTCACCGCCGCTTGCAAGCGTTGGGCATCAAAACCGGCTTGTTCGGGTTTGATTTGCTGCCACTGATGACGGCTTGGAAAATAGGGCTTGGTACTACTTGTTGACTGCGCCTGAGCGCTGCTGAAGTTGATCCAGGCGATGAATGCGACGGCGAAAAGCGCCAGGAAAGAAGGTTGCTTAGCGGTTTGTTGATAGGGCGAGCTAAGTAATTGTGCCCGACGCGAAAATAGATGGGATGTGAAACAAAAGAAACGCTTCATGGCCAAAACCCTGCCGTGTTTTCAGGCATTGTGGCATTGCTGCACAGCAGACAACAGCGCTTTGCTGGCGGCTGCGGGCTAAACGAGGCGAAGAGTTTAGCCCGTTCGAATGCAAGCTTGAACGGGCTTTTTAAGCGTAGATTGTTGGCGCGAACGCAATCAGCTGAGCTTTAGGCGCAGCGCTTAATGGCTTAGCCGCCAAATACCTTTTTCAACAAGTTGGTGGTTTGCTTCAGCGGATCTTGACGAATAGCCTGCTCTTGGAGCGCTAGGTAATGGAAGATACCATCGAGACTGGCCTCGAGAACGTGCTCGGTGAGATCGCCCTTTACCTTGGGCACCAGAGGCAGATCTTCGTATTGCTCGATGGCTTGATCGTACAACTGAATCGCGCCGACTTCAGACAAACTGGATTCCACCAATGGGCGCATGGCGGTTTTCAGCGGGTCAGACATTTGACCACGAAAATACTGCGTAGCCGCGTCGTCGTCACCCTGATAGATTTCCACCACATCTTGGAAGCTCATATCGTCTACGGCTTGAACAAACAAGTCTTTGGCCAGTGGTGTGGCAGTTTCGGCGGCTCGGTTCAGGCTGACTTCCAGATCATCCATCACACCATCCAGGCCGAATTTACCCAGGGTTTTCTTCACCTTGCGCAAAGATTTAGGCAGGGCAATATGGGCTACTTCGTCGTCTAGATAACCGTTTTCTTGCCCCAGCTGTTCGATTACCGCAGTGCTGCCCAACTGTAGTGCTTCACGGAAGGCGGCAGTGATATCGGTTTCGCTCACATCATCATTGTTGTTGGTGTCGTCACTATCGCTTTTGCCGCCAAAGCGATCCAATAATTTGCCGCCCTGCTCTAACAAGCTGGGTTTATCGTTGGCTTTGTCTTCATCGGCGGCCAAGCTTTGGCTGGTAAACCCTAAACCGGCACAAGCCAGTGTTGCGGCGCAAAGAGTGGGAACGAGAAAACGGTGGAACGCACGATGCATGGCAGCCATGACTAACTCCTGGCAAAAAAGCTCTAACAAAAAGCCCTGAGATAAAAGCAAATAATAATGCAGAAGGTCGATAAACCTTAGGCTGATTTACCCTAGCACAAGCGCAAAACTTGGCAATATCGAAGGCATTACGAGTTGTGTCTTGGCTGATCAATAGGTGCTGATCGCCACGAGAGTGGGGTAAGAAAAAAGCGGCCAGTGTGGCCGCTTTTTTCTTAAAGGCTGCCGGGCTTGGCTACTCTACAGGCGATTTTCGCCATCGGTCAGCACAATGCTACGCAGCTTGCCGGAGGCCAGTTCCATCACACGAATCTGGTGATTATTGGTATCGGCAATGTAGATATTATCTTTGGAGATACTGATGCCGCCCGGCTCGTCCAATACATCGGCGGTGCTGGCAATGGTGCGCACTTCGCGGGTTTCGGGATTTAACCACTTCAGCTTGCTGTTGTAAGTATCAGCTAACACCAGATTGAAGCCATCTTCACCCTTGGGCCAATAGGCCACGCCCAGCGGATGCTGTAACAGCACTTTATTGCCCTTGCCGTCGCGATCGCCAAAGTCGAACAAGCCTAAACCCACGACGGTATCTAAGCGACCCTCGTCGCCGGTGGTGGCCACACGAATGGCGCTGGCTTCGCTATCGGCAATGTACAAGCTGGTGCCGTCGGTGGCCAAGCCACTGGGTTGGTTTAAACCACCGCGCAGCAGCGCACCGTCGCGTAATTCCTCGCGGCGTGAACCGGCAAAGGCGTGCAGGGTTTTATCGGCAGGGTTGTAGGTCCAAACCTGATGTTGGCCCGCCATGGCGATATAGATTAAGCCGTCCCATTCCATCACGTCCCAAGGCGAGTTAATGCCGGTGGTTAAGGCCGGGCCGTAGTCTTGCAGCTGATATTGCTGCTTGCCGATGCCGGCCACGGTGCTCACTTCGTGGGTGTTCAGATCGATCAAACGAATCACATGGTTTTCGGTGTCGGCCACGTACAGCTGATTTTTGCCTTCAGCACCGGGACCAAAGCTCATACCTTGGGGCCACGCGAAACGGGCCTCACCCGACTTGCCGTCTTTCAGCGCAGGCTCGCCTTTCTTGCCGTATACATGTTGCACCTTGCCATCTAAGTCGGTGACCAAAATACGGTGGTGGCTGGTGTCGCTGATGAATAGACGTTGGTTTTCTTCGTCGGCCAGTACTTTGCCGGGGAACAACAAGGTGTTGTTGGCCACGGCTTCTTTTTCCAGCTTCAATTCCACATGGCCACGCTTGATGGGGTTTTCTTCGTCGTTTTCGAAGGTATTAATGATGCGGCCAATGGCGTGATCTAAGGTGTCGTAATGGCCTTCGCCAGATAAACCGCCCACCAGATTACCGGCCGGATCAATCAGCACCAACGTGGGCCAGGCGCGCGCGCCAAAGCTGCGCCAAATTTGCATTTGGTTATCGTTAACCACCGGATGTTCCAGATCGTAACGGATCACCAAGCGCTGAATATTTTCGGTTTTCCCTTCTTGAGCAAATTTCGCGCTGTGCACACCAATAACCACCAGCTCGTCGGCGTATTTGGCTTCGAGTTTGCGCAAATCGGGAATGATGTGGATGCAGTTGATGCAGCCGTAGGTCCAGAAATCGAGCAGCACCACTTTGCCACGCAGATCTTCCAGGCTCAGTTTGCGGTCGCCCAGATTCAGCCAATCCAGCTCGGCAGGAAATTCAGGTGCCGGACGTTGGCCCCGTAGCGGCTCTGTGGATTCGGCAGCGCTTAGGCGATTAAAGCCTGGCCACGACAATAAAATGGCTACGGAAACGATGGCAAAGGCCATCAAAATAGTTAAAGACAGAGTCCGTTTCATGGTTCCACCGAGAATTGATCTTTTTGCTGAGACCGTGAAGCAGCGCTTGGGATTGCATAAGTTTAAGATGATTAACATGCGTAAAGGCACATTTTGAACACAAAAACAGGCCGCCTTGCCCGCTATTCGTGCGAAATTGCCCCACGCCATTGATCTATCAAAAAAATCCCTATTGCCCCTTAACGATGTGTTGTAACAACGAAGCCTCAGACAACACCCGGTGCCCCCTAGCCTGCAATGGTGTGTACTGAGACGCCCGCTATCATACCGGCCGTATGCCAGCTTGTCCGCATTGGCGTTGGAGCGGCCCGCGTATGGCTAGTGCGGCGAGCCACTGTGGATATCGTCAAAGCTGTGGATAAGTACAGCGCTGCAGATGCAGCTTTAAGTACGCTTTGAGCAAAATGGGCCAGTACTGGAAGGATTTAGACCCGATAACCGCAAGATAGCCGCCGAACCGGCTTGTGGATAACTCTGTGAATTATTGTGGGAAAGTGCGTGAACAACACGCACTTTCCCATGTTCGCTCAAGCTTGTGAAAGCTTAGCGGCTGGCGGTTTCAAAGCCGGTTTCTAAGATACGATTTTGACCGGGTAAATTGGCCCGCACGAAGAAAAAGCCACGATTACCATCGCTAATTAAGATGTTACCGCTGGGAAAGAAAGGATACACATTCCAAGCGCCGCTAAAGCCGTTGCCATCGCCTTCGGGGTAGGTGTCGAAGTACGCCACTTCGCTCAAAGCACCGGTGGTGGCATCGTCGATATGCAAAATGCGCAAACCACGGCGATAGTTGGCTTGGTAGGTGTAATCGCCAATGATGTACTGGTTGTGATCCACCGAAGCACCGGCGGCAAAGAATTCACCGGCCAGCTTGGGTGAGTCGAGATCGTTTAAATCCAGCGTAATGGTGCGCGTGGTGGCAATGCTGGGATCGTTCAGTTCGTCGGTTTCGTCGTCCAGCAAGAAATGGCTGTGGTCTTCCGTTAACCAACCTTGGTGCGAGTAGTTGGTTTTGGGGTAACCCGCGCGGGCGATCTGAATCGGATTCGCCTTGTCGCTCACATCCACAATGGTAAGGGTGTCTTCGTTGCTGGCAAAGCACAGCTCTTTGCCTTGGTGATCGGTATCGGGGCCGTTGTAGATCACGCATTGCACATCGTGGGTGTAACCATCGGCCGAGAAGCAGCCAGCAAACTGGGGATCGGCCGGGTTGTTAATGTCCACCATGTGCAAGCCGCCGTTACACACATCACCGCCCACAATATAGGCAAAGCCGGTGTCCACATTAATGGCAATGTTATGCGCACTGCCAAACTGGCTGTACACCGTAACCGGGCTGAAGGTTTGCGGTGGGTTGGCTACATTGCGCAGCTGGGTGAGGTCGAATACCTGCATGCCGTGTTGACCAGCAAAGTCGGCCACCGTGAAAGCATGGTTCTGAAAGACTTTGATATCCGACCAAATATTGTCGCTGGCGCTATTGGGGCGCGGTAAATTGCCTAGATACACTGAGTTTTCAGGATCGCTGACATCTAAAAACGACACCCCATTCGAACGTCCGACAATGGCGTATTCTTTATTGTCTTGCGGATCGACCCAGCCCCAGCTGTCACTGCCACTGCCACCGCCAATGCTTTCCAGCGGAATGTGGGCGAGTAAGTCCACATTTTGACAGGGAAAAATATCGGCAAAACCGTTTTCGCAACTGGTGGCCGCTTCCAACACATAGGGCAGCGGATTGTCGCCGTGCATGGCGTGCATCATGGCCATGATGTCGTCGTTGGGGCGTTCTTGCTCCAATTTGGCTGCCCGATCAGGCGTAAAGCAAGCCCAGCTGGTCAAGCACACAGCCATTAACAGACCGCCTGCACTCACGGCTTGCAACGATGGCGCTGGATGGCACATCGTTTTAAGGCTGTGCTTCAAAGCTGTCACGGAGAATCTGGTCATTTTGTACAACCTCTAAAAATACAGCGCTAGGAACCCCCAAACCACTGCTGTCCTCGCCGTAAACGAACAACAGGTGCCGCCCCAGACTTAAGGTGCTGGTATCGATTTGAGCCTGAGCCATTTCCGTAGCTGAATTAAATTGTCCATCCGTTGACTGCATGGGTATGAGTGATGCTCCCGCCCATTCAGGAGTATCAATAGTGTAGTAAGCCGCGCTGATGTTATCGGCGCTGTCGGCCGGTTCGCCGCCGTCGTCGCTCACCTGGCGACGCCGAGTGTCGTCGATCTGGGCGCTCAAGGTGGCGATATTGGGGCTGGCCTGATCAATGCTCACCTGAACATTAATGGCTTCAGGCGCGCCCGGCTGTTGATACGGCCGACGCGCGCTTTTGGCCGCAAAACGCAGCGAGGCTAAGTTGTCGGGCAACACCGTGTTGTTAAAGCTGTTACAGCTTTGGAAGAAGGTGGTGCCAATTTCATAAGTCAACGAAGCCACGCCGTATTCGCCATAGGCGTAATCCACCGTGGTGCCAGCGGTTTGGCCCAGGCAGTCTTGGCAGGCGGCGTAATCGTTAAAAAACGCCAACTTGCGCGACAACGTACGCATGGCGGCGTGATTGCTGCTGTTATTGGCCACCCCTTCCCACGGAAACAGCACCAGTTCGCTGAAGCTGTGAATGGAAATAAACATGCCTTCGGCATCGTCGGGGGCGGCAATTTGCAGGTCGTTGTGATCGCCGGGGCGCTGATCGGTAAAGACCGTGCCCATATAGGCTTCGATGGCCTGGGTTTCGGGCTCAGAGGCCGCATTGGGGCCACGGTAGACATCGCTGCACTCGTTGGTGGAGGTGCCTAAACCGCCCCACAACACCGTGCTGTTGCGATTGAGATCCACGCCACGGCTGGTGGTATCGCCGTTGTTGCAGAAGTTGGTGTTGTCGTTTTTGCGTTTAAAACGGGTGCTGTTGACCTCGGCAATGCCACGGCCATCGGGATTGAGCTGCGGAATGATGTGAATTTCAAACTCGTCTAGCAGCCACGTGGCATCGGCGTCTTGGTCGTAACCATTGAGTAATTCCTCGGCAAAGCGGGTGGCCAGTTCGGCGGTGGCGTATTCGCGCGCGTGAATGGCCGAGATGATCACCAAAGGTGGCTTGGGACCGGGGCGGTTTTGGTTGGTCAGCACCAACGCCAGGATATCGTTGCCGCCTTGACCATTCTGCCTCATCCAGCTGTCGCCGATATCTTCGATGCGAGCCAAATTGGGAAATTGGGTGGGCAGTTGTTGAATATCCGCGATGGTTTTTTCCACGCTGCGGTAGCAACTAAAACCGGGAATGGTG
>JAKSCJ010000480.1 GCA_022360675.1 Lysobacterales bacterium | reverse complement strand
TGTTCACCACAATTCCCGATAAAAAAGCTTTCAGAGAGTCATTCCAAAACGGTACAATGGACAGTTAACTTTCAACATTTTCAAGCTTAATCAGGCGCACCATGAAAGCCCACATTCAAGAGTTAATTCTCCAGGCCATTGACCATTTAAAACGCGAAGGCCGGCTACCAGCCGACCACGAGCCCACCGTGCAGGTGGAGCGACCGCGCAAAGATGAGCACGGAGATTACTCCAGCAATATCGCTATGACTCTCACCAAAATTGCCCGTTGCGCTCCATTACAACTGGCTGAAGAGATCATTGCGCATATTCCTGAGTCTCGTCATGTCGACGAGGTGAGCGTGGCTAAGCCCGGTTTTATCAACTTCCGTTTAAGCCTGGACTGCCTGCGTAATGTGGTGCGCGATATTCTCGATCGTCAAGAAGCCTTTGGCACCCAAGCGGTCGATAGCGAGCGCTCGGTCACGCTGGAGTTTGTTTCTGCGAATCCTACAGGCCCATTGCATGTGGGCCACGGCCGTGGTGCCGCCTATGGTGCCAGCTTGGCCGCGGTGCTCAGCGCTGCGGGCTACAACGTTCAGCGCGAATACTACGTTAACGATAATGGCCGCCAGATGGATATCTTGGCGGTTAGCGTTTGGCTGCGTTATCTCGAGCTATGCGGAGAAAATATTCGTTTTCCCGTTAACGCTTATAAAGGCGACTACGTCTACGACATCGCCCGTTCTTTACGTAAAGAACAAGGCGACGATCTGCGCCATAACCAGTTTGCGGTTTACGACAACATTCCCGCCGACGAAGACGACGGTGGCGATAAAGAAAAGCATATCGATGCTTTAATTGAACGCGCCCGTGAACTATTGGGCGAAGAAGGCTATCGCGCCTGCTTCGATCAAGCGCTAAATGCCATGCTCGACGATATCCGTGGCGATTTAAGCGAGTTCGGTGTGGAATACGATCGCTGGTTCTCCGAACGTTCTTTGGAAGAAACCGGTGCCATCGCTCAAGCGGTGGAAACCCTGCGCGAAGGCGGCTACCTCTACCAGAAAGACGGTGCCCAGTGGTTTAAAGCCAGCGAGCTGGGCGACGAGAAAGATCGAGTCGTGGTACGCGAAAATGGCCGCACCACCTACTTTGCTTCTGATATCGCCTATTTGCTCGACAAACTGAACCGTGGCTTCGATAAAGCCGTGTATATCTTTGGTGCCGATCACCACGGCTATGTACCACGTCTGCGCGCGGCGGCCAAAGGTTTGCAGCAAGATTCAGACCGCCTGGAAGTTCAGCTCGTGCAATTTGCGGTGCTTTACCAAGGCGGCGAGAAGATCCAAATGTCGACCCGCTCAGGCAAGTTCGTTACCTTGCGTGATCTGCGCGAAGAAGTGGGCAACGACGCCGCCCGATTCTTCTATGTCATGCGTTCCCACGAACAACATTTGGATTTCGATCTGGATCTCGCTAAATCACGCAGCCAAGACAACCCGGTGTATTACATCCAATACGCCCATGCGCGTATTTGCAGCTTGTTCCGCAAATTAGAAACCGAAGGCACCCGCCATAACAGCGCCATCGGCGAAGCCGCATTAAATCTGCTGAACGAAGATGCCGAGCTCAAATTAGTGCGCACGCTGAATCGTTACCCTGAAGTGGTAGAAAACGCGGCGAAGTTACGCACTCCGCATTTGGTTGCCCATTATCTGCAAGAGCTAAGCGCGGCGTATCATAGTTGCTACAATGCCGTTAAAGTAATTGTTGACGACGAAAACCTGCGCAATGCCCGCTTAAACCTAATGAGCGCCACCCGCCAAGTGATCGCTAATGGCTTAGGTTTATTAGGCGTGAGTGCTCCGGAGAACATGTAATGGCGCAACGCCGAAGCGCGCGAAAGCAAGCTCGAAGAGATACCAACAAGCCACGCAGTTACAGCTTTTTATGGTTTAGCGCCGGCCTCATCAGTGGCCTGGCGCTGGCCACGTACGCTTGGTTCAACGGTATCTTACCGCCTCAGCAGCAAGGAGTGCCGCAAGAGGAACCCACAGCGCCGCCCACCAGTGAGGTGGCACCGGCGCAAAACGAAAAGCAGCGTAAATTTGACTTCTACACCGTCCTTCCTGAAATGGAAGTGGTGGTGCCCGATCAAGAAATCAGCGCGACGGCGGGCTCGGCCCGCCCCGCCACACAAAACCGTGGTCCGTATTTTTTGCAGGTGGGCTCGTTTCGTAAAGAGAGCGATGCGGAAAGCCAAAAGGCCAAACTGGCTTTATTGGGCGTGATTGCCCAGGTTCAGAGCGTAACGGTGGATAACAGCACTTGGCACCGGGTTCGTGTGGGGCCCATTGAAAGCGCTCGTGAAACCGATGCCATGCGCCGCCGTTTAGAAGAAAACGACTTAGAAGCCATGATTTTGCGCGGCCAATGATCAGGCGCAAGCACGCCTGATCATTAGCTTGCCTATTCTCCAGCTACCGCTGCTGGTGCTTCAAAGCCATCGCGAAACACCTGATCGCTACGATTCCCATTGAAGCGGAACACCGCACCGGCACCAAAGCTAGTGATATACAGCTCACCGTCGATATCCTCTCCAAAGCCCGACAACAAACTACCGTTAAAGGCGGTAACTTGGTGCTCAAACACATCGGGACTGGTTTCTTGAGCGAACCAAATCCGGCCGCTGCAAAAATCACCAAAGACATAAGTACCACGGAGTGAGCGCACCGGCCCACGGTAACGAAAACCGCCAATCACCGAGCAGTCGGCAGGGTTAAAGCGATCGTATTCCATTACGGGTAAGACGCTGGGGAAACTACAGATCGAATCTTCGTTGGGGTCATTACGTGGGTGAAAGCCTTCACACTCGCGCCAACCGTAATTAGCGCCACCCAAAGAACCTGCGCGCTCCAAATCGATTTCTTCCCAGTTTCGATTGCCCACATCGCCAATCCATAAGTCGCCCGTTTCACGATCGAAACTGAAGCGGAACGGATTACGTAAGCCGTAAGACCACAGTTCATCGCAACGATTATCATCGCCACTGAAAGGGTTATCCGAGGGAATGGCATAGGCCGCCGAACCATCCGGGCGTGCACCGCAAAGGCCATTTAAACCCGCAGGCGTTGTGTTATCGATATCCAAACGCAGCATTTTGCCCAATAAAGCGGCGGTTCGGCTCGGTTGGCAGTCGCCACCCACAATTAAATCGTTCAGGCTAATGGTTTGGCTGCGGTTACAGATATCGTCACTACTGCCACCATCACCCATGGCGATATACAAATAACCGTCGGGCCCAAATTTCAGATCGCCACCGTTGTGAATCGGCCGATCTTGGGTGATCACCATAATGACACGCTGGGAGCTCGCATCGGCCACATTGGCATCAGCACTCACCTGGTATTCGGCAATTACCGTATCGCCCAGATTGGCTCCACTTTGGCCATCGGCCGTGAAGTTAATGAAAAAGCGGCCGTTTTCCGCATAGTTCGGATGAAAGGTCAAACCCAGCAAGCCGCGCTCGTTATCTGCCGTGGTGAGATCACTTACATCTAAAAATGGCTGCGCCAACAGCTGAGAACCATCCCAGATCCGAATTAAGCCATCTTGCTCCACGATAAATAAACGCCCTGAGTTATCCCCGGCATCGCGTACCGATAGCGGCTGGTTCAAGCCAGTAATGAGCGGATCTAAGGTAATGTCGTCAGGAATGACCACCTGTGCATGAGCTGAAGCCAACAGAAAAAGGCTCATTAACATCAAACAAACGCCAGCAGCCATATTGGCTGTTCGCCAAGGCATAAAAGTATTCACCACACCACCTCCCAGTGGTTCTTAAGCCAAGCAACCAAAGCCACAGGCGTGGTGGTCAACACGCCAAGGCCGAGTACTTGCAGCTTGTGTATCAAACAAACAATCGAATTAAAGGCAAAAATAAAGGCCACCCCGGGCTCAGGGTGACCTCTACACCTGCCAAATTAGTGATCTCAACTCGCCCTCAACACTGAAAACTGCGCTTAAGCCAGTATTTGATTGATAGCGCTTAAGACCAATGGTGTTGCCATCAGAGCTTACGGAATTGCTTCAAAGCCATCCTCTAAGACTACATCGCTACGCAAACCATTAAAGCGGAATACCGCACCTGCGCCAAAGCTGGTGATATAAACCTCACCGTTACTGTCTTCACCAAAGCCCGACAGCAAGTTGCCGTTCATGCTGGTCAGTTCAAATTCAAAGTTACCCGGTGAGGTTTCTTGAGCAAACCAAATACGGCCGCTACAGAAATCACCAAAAATGTAGGTGCCAGTCAGCGAGTTCACCGGACCGCGATAACGGAAGCCACCGATCACCGAGCAATCGCCAGTGCCTTGGCGGTTGTATTCCAGTACCGGATCAATCGCACCTGCCACCGGGCAAGTGGAGCTGGGGTTGTTGTTTCCGCTAGGATGCGCGCCTTCGCAAGCACGCCAGCCATAATCTAAACCGGCGGTTCCCGCAGGCTCAAAGTTAACTTCTTCCCAAACGTTCTGGCCGACATCGCCCATCCATAAATCGCCGGTTTCACGATCAAAGCTAAAGCGGAAGGGATTACGTAAACCGTACGACCAGATTTCGTCACAGTTGCCATCGTTAGCACTGAACGGATTGTCGTTAGGAATGGCATAAGGCGCTGAACCATCGGGATTAGCCGCACATAATTCATTGCTGCCCGCCGGGGTGCTGTTGTTGATATCGATACGAATCATCTTGCCCAGCAGGGCCACCGATTGATCCGACTCACAACCACCACCGCTCACGATATCGTTAGGATCGAGGGTTTGGGCGCGGTTACAAGGATCGTTACCGCTACCGCCATCACCCATGCCGATATACAGATAGCCATCGGGCCCAAACTTGATATCGCCACCGTTATGATTGGAGAAATCTTGGGTGATGGTGAAGATTACTTCTTGTGAGTTTGCATCGGCCACATTGGGGTTGCCCGCGCTCACTTGATACTCGGCAACCACTGTGGTGCCAGTATCCACACCCGGTTGGCCATCGGCGGTGAAGTTAATGAAGAAACGGCCGTTGTTTTCGTAGTCGGGGTGGAAGGTAAGACCCAGCAGACCGCGCTCACCATTAGACGTCGTAATGCCGCTCACATCCAAAAATGGCGTGTTCAACACTTGGGTGCCGTCCCAGATTCGGATTAAACCATCTTGCTCAACAATAAACAGGCGGCCCGAGCCATCACCTGCATCCCGCACCGACAGCGGGCTACTCAAGCCACCAATTAACTGATCGAGCGTAACATCGGCGGGGATAACAACGGTCCCGGCATGGCTTGCAGCTGCAGCCATGAGCGCCAGTGAACCGATTGCACCACAAGCCCAGCGTTTTACCTGCTTCATTGTGTCCACCTTCCAACGATTTCAAAGCAAATTATTGTAATTGCATAGCCTATAAAAAGCGTTAAGTGTTGAGCAAGCCTATGCTTAGCAATAGACAAGGCCGCCACATTGTATTTACCCACATTCATCTATCGAGACGCCACTGGCTGCACCATCATCACCTGCGGTGGGCGCCTTAGCCACCCGACTGAGATAGTCGCGGTTACGTGCCATGATTTTCCGAAAACCGGCATCATCTTGCCGACGAACGCTGTCATCTAAATCACATAACACTTGAATCAAGGCTCCACGTACCTGCGCGGCGTGTGGATTTAAGCTCTGGATTTCGTAATACACCTGCGGATTTTCATCCGCAATACGGCGTACCACCTGCAACTGCGCTTCAAAACTACTGCTCGAAATCTGCCGCAATGTGAGCGC
>JAKSCJ010000478.1 GCA_022360675.1 Lysobacterales bacterium | reverse complement strand
TGTCGCAGCATTTTCTTTACTGTTACGCAGATTTCCAAGAGTACAGGGTACGATTACTCCTCTACCAGAGCGAGAGGCCTCTATGGCTAGAGTGGTATTGCATCCTGTAGAGATGGGTTCCGGCTTTACTGGCAATGTTGTTAACAATACTTTTTCGTTGTTTCCGAATAAGCCAGGTGAGTACTATCTATACGCTGTATTTCAATCTGCCTTTGGCCGTGAAGCAAAAGGATTAACCATCGTTTATCCTGGTGTTGATTGTGTGCTTGAAAACCCTGTAGAGTGCGCAGAAGCTGTAGGTGAACCTATCACCGTAGGCACTGAAGATATTTCAAATATTCATCTAACATATACCAATGTTCCTGAGGTTTCATTTGAAATTCGCGATGCAGCCCACGGCCAGTTAGTGGAGCCTTATAACACGGAGGTTTATTTCTACGACCGCTTCTTTAACTTGATAGAACAGGCAAGTATTCAAGGAGTTGGTGCAGGTACAAATCGTAGCCTTAGTGTTGACTTGGCTGGGCCATATTATCTGTACGTCGAACACGAAGAGTACGGTCATGTGCTCTATCCGGATGTGCTGTGTGCCGGTGATTTCTTCAGTTGTGATTTTTCGCATGCTGAGTTGATTAACTTAGAATACGGGCCGCGAATTACTCAAAACATCGACTTAAGCTTCATCAATGGTATTAGTGGTCGTGTGTTTGCTTTCCCTGAATCTTTAGGGATTCCTGGTGTGGAAGTCGATATCTGGAATCAGGATGGCGTGCTTATGGAGTCCTTGCTCACCAGTGATGATGGATCATTTAGAACCGACTTAGATGATGGTTCGTACTTTGTGTCAACCAATATTGGTTCAGTCTTCACTAACGAAATATACGACGATATACCCTGCGAAGCAGGATCTGCCATCAATGGTGATTGCCCAATCAATAGTGGTACATTGATCGACGTCGATCGCTTTGGAAGCGGAACGGTGCCCGAGGTTATTAATATTGAGATGTACCCCATTGGTTTAATCTTTGGAGATAACTTCGAGTCACGCTAAGCGTGATCCGTTTGAGCTCAGTAGTTGCCTAGCGATTGGCAACTACTGGGCAAATTTTATTTCCTTTGTTATTTCATGTGGTAGCTATGGAGTGGCTGAATGTTAATACGCTTGTTTTTTCTTTTATTACTCATCCTTGTTCCTCCCCTTAGTCATGCAGTGTCAGCTAGCCAGTTGACGGATGGATCTCCAGAGTCTCGTTTGGCTGATTATCAACGTCAAGTGTTAAGCACAAGAACGCCGTTAGCGCTGAGTTCTGATCTGCGCATACATCAGTACATGGCCGAGGCGAAACGAAATGTCCTGGATCAAGAGCAAGATCTCGCCCACGACCGCTTGTTTCGAAAGCTGACCTATCTTGACTTCATGTCTCAGCTGCTGAACGAAAACGCGCGTAAGCATCACTTTAATGAAATCAGTCAATCGGTCCCTAGCTTTTTGCCGAGTGATGCCATGCCGAATTCTTGTGGTGAAGCGCTTTTGATCGATAGTCAGGGGCTACGTTTTACAGCGAACCCGATCCAAAATAATGAAAAAAAGGAGCAAGTGTGGTGGTTTAAATTAAGAGCACCGCAGCAGCACGCTTTTGCGTTATCAACTAAAGGCTCCACTGTAGATGCCCGTTTAGCGGTGTATGAAAGCTGTGCCGATGATGAACCGATTCAACAGAATGATGATTTTTTTGGTCTTGCTGCCTTTGTGCCTTTACATGGTGAACCTGAACGAAGTTACTGGGTTGAAGTCTCGGCACCGGCTACGTCTGTGGGATTCGTGGCTCTGATACTTACCGAGGTAGAGGGCTTTGCAGATCTGAGCCATTGGCGAGGGCATGATAAGACCTTGCCTTGGTTGCACATATGGAACGATAAAGGCTGGTACCAAGGCTCAATGGATCTCAGCGAAACAACCGAAATTCCCTTATTACTACCCAAGGATTGGTTGTTCAGTGATATGAGTAACCAATATGCACAACGTGATCTTGCAACAACGCAGCAACAGTGCTCGGGCTTGCGCTGTTATTCCCTAACTGAGCTTGGTAACAATATCAACGAGCGCGTCTTACTACCAAACCCAATATCGAATGAATTTGGTGATCTTGTTGGCCGAGTGATTAATACAGACAGCAAAAGCGCGGTTGAGGCGAGAGTTAGCGTTTTTGATAAATCCGGCACTGTCATTGCTAGTCGTTACGTGAACCGTCAAGGATATTACCGCTTTAATGATCTACCCGCGGGTAATTACCGTGTTATGGCTGAGGCAGAAGGTTTTTATCAATCGAATGTGAATGGCAATTATTGTGTGCTTGGGCGTGATGCTTGTGATTTAAGTCAAGTGCCTGAAACTGAGATTCGCCATGAATCAGTAACCCGACATAATCTTTCATTACAACTTCAGGCAAGCATTTCCGGGAGTGTCTTTGATCAAGAAGGGCGTCGGCGTGGATTCTCACAATTGCAGCTGTATCGAGATGGCGTCATTGTGCAGCAAGTAACGAGCGACTACCTTGGGCATTACGTTTTAACGATTGTTGAGCCTGGCACGTATGTTGTTGTTGCGGACTCGCTTCCTCAGTACCAGCGCACTACTTTTCCTAATATCCCATGCCCAGACGGTGACTGTGCCGATGATGGCGCGCAGGCCATAGTGGTCGCTGCTGAGCAAAGTATTGCGGGCATCGATTTTTCATTACCATTCAATAGCAGCGTTTCTGGAGTAGTTGCCGATACTGACGGCGAGCCCTTGGCAGGGGCGCGACTGAGTTTTTTTAATGTTAATGGTGATTTACGTCAGCAAACTTTTACCGGCGCCGATGGCCGTTGGCAATATACTGTAGAAAATAACGGGCCTTTACTTATTGTAGCCGAAAGCGACAGTCATGTTGCGGTGATTAATGATGGCACCGTATGTGCGTTCGATACTTCGAGCTGCGACTTAAACTCCGCATTACCTATTATTGTATTGCCTGGTCACAGTGAGGATATTAACTTCCAATTGCCTAGAAAATCGAGCATCCGTGGCATTGTGAACGTTGCCGATAGCAATATCCTTTCTGCGCGAGTTAATGCCCATTTAGAAAATGATGATGTGGTGTCAACAGCGTTTGTTAACAGGCTAGATGGAACGTATGAACTCTTTGTACCGGCAGGCGAAACGGTACGAATAGCGGTCAGTGCTTTAAGCCACCAAGATCAGGTTTATCCTTCGGTTGATTGCAACCGCAGCTGTGATGTGCAATTAGGTGATCCGTTCGTGCTTAGTCCATCACAAGTGGTAAACAACGTTGACTTCGATCTGCTGAGCTTTCAGAAGCTTCGCGGCCGTATTACGCAGAATGGTGTGGTGGGAAAGAATAACCAGGGCTTTAGGCTTAGCTTGCGTGATGCCGAGAGTCGGCAGGTTATTAGCCAAGACCGCTTGGTTCTCGACGAAAATGGTGGCTACGAAGTATCGTTTTTTGCCGATGGACGCTATATCGCTGTTCTGGATAGCGAAGATAACTATACTGCTGTCTATAAAGATATTACTTGCCAAGCGGTACGATTAAGTAGTTGCGATTTGTCTCAAGCGATGGTGCTGGTGTCTGATGGTGGCGACGATATCGAAAATATTGATTTTGATGTGGTCGTAGGCGCAAGAATGACAGGTGTCATCAGTGGCCAAGAGAATCGCCGCCGTACACTGGTTATCTATAATGCTGAAGATCAAGCGGTGGCCTCTGAGACTTTGAATAGTGGTCCTTACGAGATTTTTGTACCATCGTCAGGTGTGCATTATGCGGTTTTAAGAACAAGGTTTAACACTGATCTTATTTATGATGGCATGTCTTGTATTGAGCAAGAATGCACTTTGCGGGACGGAACCCCGATCGACATCCCGCTGGGTGGTGAAGTTAATGATATTAACTTTGATCTAACTGCCATCGACAGCCGTTTTCTCGGTGGGCAAATACGCACGCCTAGTAATGCCTCTAATAATGCCGTGTACGAAATAAGCCTATGGGATGAGGAGGGTGTTTTTTTAGGCGAGCACCGACATTTTCCTCTCAATGGCGATACTTTCCGAATTGGTCCGCTGAATAAAGAGCGGTTTTTTGTCTCGGTATCAAGGCTTGGTTACCAAGACC
>JAKSCJ010000071.1 GCA_022360675.1 Lysobacterales bacterium | reverse complement strand
TCTGATTAGAAAGTTGTGTACCAGCCCTTAATTGACGTTCATCTTTATCACTTAGGAAAGTGCCACTAACCATCATTTGCTGGCGAATAGACTGCCAGTCATCGGCAGTTAAAAAGTCAGAGTCAAGATCACTGCCAAAACTAGTCGCTGGAAATCCAGCACTGATAAACAACAGTAATCCTGCTATTAGGAATGATCGAATGCTGTTTGCCATGATTAGTCTCCTTACTGACTTACCTTTCGAATCTATAGGCAATGAGCACCAATGTATCGGTGCTCATTGTCCGTAGTTTCTTCCCTACCAAGGTTAAAATTTAAAGCTGTTCTTCAAATGCATCTTGAAAAATAACATCACCCACACTGACTTCACCGATAACTTCCACACCGCCGGTATCTGCAAAAACCGGCAGCAATGTTGACGAAACCTTGAAAGCATTAAGATCAGCGTTTAGCCGTGGAATACCAATTTCTAATAACAACCCTTCCGGCAAAGGCAATACCGGGTCTTGGGCCGCGGCATTAACGTTAGCCATAAATACATCCACACGGCTTTCATCTTCATGCCAAACCACATTGGGTGCGGCAACTAAATCTTGATTAAATAGCAAGCGATCTGGCACACCATCGTGATTAAAATCCACCGATGCATGATGTAAAGCAAAAGGATTAATTTCTAAAGAAAACGAAACTGCTGAGGCCGCATTGCCCTTTTGTTGCATATGGGCTTGAATCCACAAAATATCGCCTTCAACACGGGTATTAATATTCACCTCGGGTACAGCAGTGGTATTTAGCCTTACATTTTCACAGTTACGATCACCTAACAACAAAGTTAAGCAAGCTAAGTCGGCCACATTAATTTCTTGGTTGCTATTGGCATCGCAGCCTTGTGGGCTGCCAAAGTTATCGGACTCGGGTGCATCGAGGAAGCTCGTGCCATCATCGTCGGCTATTTCAAACACGAGGCGGACTAAGTCGGCAATTTCCAATTCACCAGGCCCAGAAACATCGCAATCGCCAGTGATACCGGCCCATACACGCACCTTGCCGTCTTGCAAACTACCTTCCACCGAATTACCAGCTAAATCACTGAAACTTGGTCGGTTGCTCTCGCTGAACTGGATATTGGTTTCAAATAGATCCGTAGTTTGAGATTCAGGGCAATCCACGCGAAACCCGATATTGACAATGTCGCCAGCATTCAAAGGCGTAATGGGTAAGGATTGGTCTACAATCGTGATATGAATTTCACCATCACTAATAGCCGGATCAAAACGAATGCTAGACGTAAAATCTTCACTTACGTTGATACTGATATTGTCTAGCTGACCATCGTTGTTCACATCAGGGTTCAAACAAGTCGTATCATAATCCAATGCAAATTCCACACCGCTTAAAGATAAACCTTCAGGCGAGAGCTGTATCGGCACATTAACGATAGCTTGGTTAACAGAATTGATGTTCTCGTTTATCGATAAGGTTCTTAAAGTGCAACGCACTAAAATACTGCCCACCGCGGCTTCATCCAAAGTGCCGCTTCCATTTTCAACAGAGCAGCTTTGATGCGGATTAACAGGCAGGCCATCTTCAGTCACCAGCACATCGTAGGTTTCACCTTCTACAAACAAGCCGGGGAAGCGGAAATCACCGTTGGCATCTACAGTGATTACATCTTCACCATTGTTTTGTAAGGTGACTGAGTTACCTTCAGCTAAACCGGTTACAACACCGCTAATAGGGTAGAAGGTGGAGATGGTTTGGAAAAGAAATGCGGCTCCTGAATTTGTGATGCTATTGTCTCTAGGGTCTCCATTAACGCCAACTGCGTTGCTATCTTCATCACGTGCACCAATAGCAATTCCCGTACCCGAAACCGATGTCACAATACCAAATACATCGTTGGCATCGGGCGCAGAGCTTTTAAGCGCTGAAACAAACTCTACATCGTTTCCAACGAGTTGATAAACATAAGCAGCTCCCGCATCAGGTAAACTGTTGTCGTCACTGCCATCTATATTAATCAGTGAACTATCTTCAGCAAGAGAACCAACCACAATGAAGTTCCCAGACATCGAAACCTCACTGCCATATAAGTCATTGGCACCCGAATTGTTGGCTTTTAAGTAGGACAAAAACCTCCATGTTCCAGCACTGTTTCGACGATACACATAAGCCGCACCAGCATCAATTGCAGTGTTATCAAATAATTCCCCATCTACTCCCACTGCCGAACTGTCTTCAAAGCGTGCCCCTACTACCGCAAAATCACCAGCCACAGCTACAGACTCACCAAAATGGTCACCCACTTGTGCATTAGGTGCTTTTAGATATGCTTGCTGTGCCCAAACCCCATCAGCTCGTTGATATACGTAAGCCGCCCCATAACTAAATGTGGTTCGATTAGACTGATTGCCCTGGCTACCATTGACCTGAGTCGAGGAGCTATCTTCCTGAGGCGCACCAACAATAAGGGTATTGCCATCGATAGCAATGCGAGCGCCATAAACATCTATAGCATCTGTATTTGAAGCTTTAACAAAAGCCTGCTCTACCCACTCGCCGTCATTCTCAACAAACACATAAACGGCACCAGCGTTTGATGCTGAATTATTTTGCCCTGTGTTGACCCCACGGGTACTGCTGTCTTCGTTAATAGCTGAAACAGCAACAGTGTCTCCCGAGATATCAACATTATGGCCAAAAAGATCCGATGCTCCTGTATTTGAAGCCTTAAGATAGGCGACCTCTTCCCAAACACCATTGTCGTATTCGAATACATAAGCGGCACCAGCATCTGTAGCCGCTTCATTAGGTGTGGAGTTAACACCGGTTGTGCTACTGTCCTCACGTCTCGCTCCAACAACAATACGATCGCCATCAACGGCAACAGCTAAGCCAAACTCATCACCGGCACTAGGGTTTGAAGCTTTAAGATAAGCCTCTTGCTGCCAACCTCCGGCGCCTCTTCGGAAGACATAGGCAGCCCCCGAATCAGTGAGATTATTACTAGACGGACTACCATCGTCACCCAAGCCGTTGCTATCTTCGCCAGCAGCACCAACAACAAGAACATCACCGGACAAATCAATATAGAACCCAAAACCATCACCCGCATCGGTGTTAAAAGGTTTGATGTAATCAGTCAAACCCAAAGTTCCTGATAATACAGTTCGTTTAGGTACATCTTGTTTATCAGAGGCATCAAACGTTTGGTTTTCTAATAAAAAACCGTCAGTCGATAAAATCTGTGTTTGTATCGCTTGCCAATCTTTGGTAGATAAAGTGCCATTAGCAATGTATTCATCCCATGTTGAGGCTTCTACTATTGAGCTTGATGTCAACATCAAGATACCGAACCCAATACGTTGGTAAAAACTGAACATCGCTGATTCCTTGCGATTCTGAAGTAGAAATACAGTGAGCGCCGCTATCAACAGAGCTCACCTTGAGAAAGATAGAAAGTTATTCGAAGGTATCTTTAAAGATCACATCACCAACACTGACTACACCAGTCACTTCCATACCGCCAATATCTGCAAATACCGGCGGCAAGTTTTCTGAAACCTCAAAGGCGGCCAGTGCTTCGTCACTTAAAGGTATGCCCACTTCCATTAACAACCCTTCTGGCAATGGAAGTACCGCTTCGGCACCACTACTCTGGCCATTCACATTAGCCATGAAAACATCTAAGCGATTCGTTTTTTCGTTCCATAAAACATTGGGTGGAGTTTGCAGATCTTGATTAAAGCGGAGGCGATCAGGAATGCCATCGTGATTAAAATCCACCGATGGTGTATGTAAGGCGAAAGGATTAATATCCAGCGAGAAGGAAAAACCCGAAACTACATTGCCCTTTTGATCCATGCGCGCTTGAATCCACAGTAGGTCTTCTTCGGTTTCTGTACTCAGATTAACCTCAGGTAAAGCTGTGGTAGCCACACGAATCGTTTCGCAGTTGTTATCGCCCAATAAACGAGTAAGGCAGGTCAAGTCGGCCACATTAATTTCTTGATTGCTATTGGCATCGCAACCTTGCGGGCTACCGAAGTTATCGGATTCGGGGGCATCAATGAAACTCGTACCATCGCCATCGGCTATTTCAAGAACAAGGCGACCCAAATCAGCCACGGTAAGCTCACCGGCCCCCGAGACATCGCAATCACCAGTAATACCTGCCCACACACGAATAGCACCATCTTGTACCGTACCTTCCACCACATTAGCAGCAAGATCGCTAAAGCTGGGGCGGTTAGATTGACTGAATGCCACTGGGGTTTCTAATAAATCAGTATTTTGAGAACCCGGACAATCTACAGTGAATTCAATATTCAGCAAATCACCAGCATTAAGCGCGCTAAAGGGTAAAGATAAATCACTCACTACTACATCAATTTCGCCATCGCTTTGATTAGGATCGAAGATGATTGAGGTAGTAAAGTCACTACTCACATTAAAGCTAATATTATCTAATTCGCCGTCGTTATCAGCATCGGGATTTAAGCAGTCCGCATCGTAATCTAACGTAAACTCCACACCACTCAAGGACACACCTTCCGGGGCCAATTGTACCGGCACATTGATCGCGGCTTGATTCACCGTGTTGATGTTTTGATTGATCGACAAAGTGCGCAGAGTACAACGCACCAAAATAGTACCAACGGTGGTGCTATCGAGAATGCCAGAGCTGTTTTCTATCTCACAGCTTTGATGCGGATTCACCGGAAAACCATTTTCCGCCAGTATCACTTCGTAGCTTTCACCTTCGACAAATAGACCCGGAAAACGAAATTCACCGTT
>JAKSCJ010000286.1 GCA_022360675.1 Lysobacterales bacterium | reverse complement strand
GATCAGTCCAGTGATCGTCGCCATAGGCATGGGCGCTACCGCGGTTGCATTCCAACAGGGCTTGCATGATGGGTTCGGCAACGGGTGATTCGTTATCGCTGCGAAAATTAGCCACGGTGAGTTCCCTTTGTGCGGTGTGGAGTAGATTGGTATTGAAACATGAGTGTTAATGGTCGTTATTGTTATTGTCGCTTGGGCTAGGCTGGCTTTTGGCTTGTTCATCCCACTGACGAAGCTGCGCTAGCTTTTGCGCAATCTTGCTTTCCAAACCGCGTGCGACGGGAAAATAAAACTGCGTACCTTCCAAGCCTTCGGGGAAGTAATTTTCACCGGCGGCGTAGCCATGGTCTTCATCGTGGGCGTAGCGATACTCGTCGCCATGGCCTAAAGATTTCATCAATTGAGTGGGCGCGTTGCGTAAATGCACAGGCACCGGCAAGCTGCCCGATTGCTTCACCAAATCGCAAGCCTGATTATAAGCTTGATACACCGCGTTGCTTTTGGCGGCTACGGCCAGATAAACCAAGGCCTGGGCTATAGCCAGTTCGCCTTCTGGGCTGCCGAGTCGCTCGTAGGTATCCCAGGCATCTAGGCAGATACGTAAACAACGTGGGTCGGCATTGCCGATATCTTCGCTGGCAATGCGCACCAAACGGCGAGCGATATACAAAGGGTCGCAACCACCATCGAGCATGCGAGCAAACCAGTACAAGGCCGCGTCGGGCTGGCTGCCACGAATGGATTTATGTAAAGCCGAGATCTGATCATAAAAATGATCGCCGCCCTTATCGAACTGACGCGGCTGAGCAGCCAGCGCTTCTTTTAAGATGCCGATATCGATTTGGCCATCGCTGGCTAAGTCGGCGCACACTTCTAACAGACCCAAGGCGCGCCGTGCATCGCCATCGGCAGCCTGGGCTAACTGTTCAATAATTTTGGTTTCGGCTTGGTATTGATTCGCTAAACCACGCTCGTCGCTAAGTGCGCGTTGTAACAGCTGGCTGAGTGCCTTGGCATCGAGCGATTTCAGCAGATACACGCGCATCCGCGATAGCAGTGCATTGTTTAATTCAAACGATGGATTCTCTGTGGTGGCCCCGATTAAAGTGACCACGCCTTCTTCAACCCCGTGGAGCAGGGCATCTTGTTGGCTTTTGGAAAAACGATGAATCTCGTCGATAAACAACACCGTGCTTTGTTGCTGTTGTTGCAGTCTTAGTTTTGCGCTGTCTAGCGCTTGACGCACTTCTTTTACACCGCTACTGATCGCCGAAAGTGCAACGAACTGGGCCGACTGCTGGCTTGCTAATAAATTAGCCAAGGTGGTTTTGCCGGTTCCCGGTGGGCCCCAGAGAATCATCGAATGAATACGGCCGCGCTCAACGGCCTGGGTGAGTGGGCGGCCTTCACCCAATAAGTGTTGCTGTCCGGCCACCTCTGGCAAAGACTGGGGGCGCATACGTGCAGCCAAAGGCATATGCATTTGGTTGTTGGAATGGTTCGTGGGCGTTTCGTCGTTTACGCCGGAAAGTAAATCACCTTGCATGGGCGCATGCTGCCACGATTCGGTAAAGCTGCCAAGGGTTAGGATTTAGGCCAATTCCAAGGTGGCCGATCCAAACGTTGCTGGCCATAAACCACTGTTTCGCCCAAAACCTTTTCCAACACCAAATGTTGGCAGGCCTCATCTTGATTCAAGGCATTAATCAAACGATTCGCGTGACTGATGACCCACACTTGAGTGTGTTGTGCTGTGTGGCGAATTAAGCGGGCTAGCGCGGGCAAGAGATCGGGATGCAAGCTGTTTTCGGGCTCATTTAAAACGAGCAGCGGGGGCGGGCGCGGACTCAGCAGTGCGGCCACCAGCAGTAAGTAACGCAGCGTGCCGT
>JAKSCJ010000247.1 GCA_022360675.1 Lysobacterales bacterium | reverse complement strand
CATGGTGTTACTGGGTTTGTTCGGCTTAGTGCCAGGCGATCAACTCTTTGCCGGCTTTGGCTCCAATGCGGTGATCTCGGTTATTGCCGTGATGATCCTCGGGGCAGGCTTAGACCGTACCGGGGTCATGAACACCGTGGCCATTTTGGTGATGAAAATCGGCGGCACTTCCGAACACCGGGTGCAGCCGTTGATCAGCGCCATGGTGGGCGGGATTTCCGGCTTTATGCAAAATGTAGGCGCGGCGGCGCTGTTTATTCCAGTCATCAGCCGAATTTCCACCCGTAGCGGCATTGCGCCCTCGCGCTTACTCATGCCCATGGGCTTTTGCGCGGTTTTAGGTGGCACCATTACTTTGGTGGGCTCTTCGCCTTTGATCTTGCTGAACGACTTGGTCGCGGCCAGTAATCGCTCGTTGCCGCCGGGCGCTTCGGTTATCGAGCCTTTTCATCTATTCGATGTAACACCGGTGGGCTTGGCGCTCTTGGTCACCGGCATGATGTATTTTCTATTGTTTGGCCGGTGGCTGTTGCCATCCATTTCACCTACGCGGCCCAGCAATTCCCGCACTGAAAACTATTTCGCCGACACCTATGGCTTAGACGGCGATATCTTCGAGTTACTGGTGACTGTCGACAGCCCCTTGGTGGGCATGCGCATTGCCGATGCTGAAAAAATCACCGGTGCGCCGTTAATTCTGGCCATTCGTAACACCGACGATCCACGCTTAGCACCGCCTGCCGATGAAATGATCTGGGTGGGTACGGTTCTGGGCGTTATGGGTACTCGCGACGATGTCACCCAGTTCGCCAACGATAACCAACTGCGTATGCAGCCACGTCTGCGCACCTTTGGTCATTTGTTTAATCCTTCACTGGCCGGTATCTCTGAAGTGGTGATTCCGCCCGGTTCACGCCTGATCGGGCAAACCGTGGGCGAGGCTAAATTACGCTCGCGCTTTGGTATCAGCGTGCTGGCCGTGAATCGCTTAGGCGACATCATCACCAAAGATGTTCGCGCTCAGGTTTTACAAGCGGGCGATTGCTTGGTGAGCCATTCCAGCTGGCGCGATTTAGGCGCTTTGGGCCAGGAACGCGACTTTATCGTGGCTAGCGATTTACCCAAAGAAGAAGCTCGCCCGCAAAAAGTAGTGCAGGCGGTGGTTTTTTTCGCTATCGCACTGGCCATGGTGTTGTTCACCGATTTTCGCCTGTCGGTATCGCTCTTGGTGGGCGCTTTAGGCATGGTGTTAACCGGCGTCATTAGTATCGACGAGGCTTATGAATCGGTCAGCTGGAAAACGGTTTTCCTGATGGCCGGCTTGATTCCTCTGGGTGGCGCCATGGAAAGCACCGGTGCGGCGGCATGGATAGCGCAGCAGGTATTGTCGATCTTTGCTGGTATTCCCGATGTGGGCATGCAGGTGGTTCTGGCAGTTTTGGCTACGGTGTTCACCCTGATTATCTCTAATGTGGGTGCGGTGATTTTACTAGTGCCTATCGCCATCAATATCGCCATTGCCAACGACGCCAACCCGGCGGTTTATGCATTGATTGT
>JAKSCJ010000028.1 GCA_022360675.1 Lysobacterales bacterium | reverse complement strand
AGCTACCGCGAACGAGGGGGGCTATGTGAGCCAGAAGCCCTGTCTAGCCCACGGGAAATCTACCTGCTTCAGCGAAAAAGCAGTAAACCGGGTAAAGGCCTAGGAAAAACCTCAGGTTGGGTTCATCGCGCCACCTTGAAAAAACGCGGTGTAAAAATGCTGGCTGGGGTTCAGTACGAGCGCATTGACGACCAAGGTTTACACATTGCCATTGGCGAAAACCACGAGGAAAAACAAATTCTTGCGGTAGACAACGTGATCGTTTGCGCCGGCCAAACCTCGCAACGTGAACTGCTGGAACCACTACAGGAACAAGGCGTTGAGGTTCATGTGATCGGTGGCGCTGACATTGCAGCGGAACTTGACGCCAAAAGAGCTATCAAACAGGGCACGGAAATAGCAAACAGCCTATAAGTTATCTCCCTCCCCTACTTTTAAAGCCCTGCGAGGATTTCGCAGGGCTTTTTTATTGTTTGGCAGGAATAGCGACTTTGTGATTGAAGTAGCACCCTTATCCGTTACGGCGTTAGTGTTCTAAGCGGCGCAGTACTTCAGACTCCAAGCGTCGAATATGGTGTTCTTTGGCCCTTAGCTTTTGATAGCGCTGCATTGCCGATGAAGCACTGCTGTAGTGCGCCATTCCAAAATGATCCGCCAGCTGGTTCAAACTCAGTCGTGCTTGGCAATGACTTAAATAAATGGCCATCATGCGTGGAATATTCAGTTGTCCACGGCGTGCCTCAAACAAGGCTTTTGGTTGCACATCCATCACCG
The DNA here is from genome assembly GCA_022360675.1 of Lysobacterales bacterium. Classification (GTDB taxonomy): domain Bacteria; phylum Pseudomonadota; class Gammaproteobacteria; order Xanthomonadales; family Wenzhouxiangellaceae; genus JAKSCJ01. The sequence goes on along the minus strand of JAKSCJ010000028.1, from coordinate 2,060 downwards.
CCGAAACCGACGATAACACCTTCTCCAACTCTGCTGGTTCAGGCGACTCTTGCCATACATGCTGCGCGGCTCCCGCCTCATCGCGGGCAACAACTTCTTGCTTAAACTGCTGATCGCCCAAAATCACAGGGCGTTTTTTGGCGCTCAGCAATTGGCCAATGGAATGCCAATCGGTACCCAACATAAAGTCAGCATAGGTCATGCTCAGCTGTTCGACTTGACGATGAACTTCTGCGGTATGTAACGAGGGCGTGATCGGGCGTTGCTCTAGATAATCCGCAGCGCTACTCCAAGCGTATTGATCGATACGGCCACATAACTCATAGCACGTAGGCAAATGGTGCAGCATAGCGCTTAAGGGTAATAGGTATTGTTCGTGTTGAAACAAAGTGGCCAAGTAACGTCCACGGAACAAAGGCCCTGCACTGCGCCAGTTACGATTCCAACGTTGGGTGTACAGACTTTGTAGATGTCGCATACCTTCCGATAAGTTAGCCAACTGGCACCGCACTAAGATATGAAACTCAGTGGGTAACAAGCAATACGAATGTAGCTCAATATGAAAGCGCTCGGCGATTTCAGGCAGCATGCTGACAAAAAGTTGGTAGTCGTGCTGTTCCTGAAAAACTTGACGATTCGGCATCGCCCGATTAGTGATCCAGTACCAAGCACCTGAATACTCAATGCGGTTTGGTCTAGCCATATCCCTAACCTCTATCCTCGCATCAGCTCTGTTTAGTCAATTAAACAGGCTGGATATTTTATGTTTATGGTCTTGGCTACAAGAGCCGACCAATGGGTTTTAGTGTGATAGTTCATCACAAGTTGATTTCGGTTAATTGAAAATCCATACCCGTTTTAATATCACCATTGCCATTTAGCATGAGATCGAATTCCGCATCGACTTGTAGGTTGAGTCGTTGTAGTTGTTGCGGCGAAATACGTAAGGTGTAATGACCAGGTACGATTTGATCGAATAAGTAAAAGCCATCGTAAGACGAGCGCCCCGATTTCACGATGGTGCCGTCTTCTCCTAATAACTCCACAACCACGTTCGAAGCGGGTTTGGCTTCATCGGAGTTTTCGTCTTGTAACCACACCGTGCCATCGATCTCGGCACTTTGTGCTAGCGGAAATTCAAAATGATACGTTTGCCCGGGGCGCAAACGCATGCGGTATGCGGGAACCAACGGCAGCCAGTAAGGATCTTCCAAACTGCCTTCGTTTAAACGCACGCTAACTTCTTGATTGGTCGGTAAGTCAGTGATTAAAATTCGGCCATTGTCGTCACTGCGTTCGGGGCGTCGTCCTGCACTAAGGCGCAAGCGCGCGCCAGGTACGGTTTCATCGCCTTCATCGAAGATACGGTTCCCGTTATTATCTAGAAACACTCGCGCACTGGCCGACGCTGTGGCCACCTTCGATCGATTAGCCAGGGCGTAACCCGCAGGAGTGCGGTTCGCCGAGGTAAAGATATTGACACTGATATTAAAGTCACGTTTAAAGTTATACGACGATGCAAGGCTAACAATCCAACGCTCTAAACGCTTCGATAAGTTAACCCGTACATTATCGTCTTGGTTACCATCAAATGCTTTACTCAAGTTAACGCGTGCGTTCATCGTATCGTTTAATTTCCAATTAGCCGTTACATTGGCCGCACGTGCTTGTACCCGCGGGGTTAAGGCATAGCTGAGTTGCCCATTAACGTTAACATCGTCACCGCGATAACTAATCAGAGAACCACCAGTAAGGCGATTGGTTTCGTTGTCATCTAGGTTGTGGTTTAACGAAGAAGACCAGTTGAAATCACTAAATCTTTGGGTGAAACGCAGCTCGGTCCGTAAACGATCACGACCTGAATCAAAGTGCTCGTATCGCGCGCTGGCACTGATCGGGCGCGATTCCCCCAGGCGTCCATTCCAGTTCAGTTGGGCACGATGGGCCAAACGCTCGTTATCGATACCGGCTTGCTGAAGTGCGCTTTCGTAGGCATTAAAGTAAGCGTATTCGGCCTGCCAATTTTGTTGCTCACCTAAAATTTGCGCAGTAGCACGGCT
>JAKSCJ010000297.1 GCA_022360675.1 Lysobacterales bacterium | reverse complement strand
ATGGCCTCCACCACTTGTTCGAAGGGTAGTCGCTGATGTTGAAAAGCGGCCAACACACTTTGTTTAACCGCCGCCAATAGTTCAGGCCAACGCCACTCGGGGTTGATCGGGGTGCGAATACACAGGGTGTTAAGAAAGAAGCCAATGAGCTGGCGCTCGGCATCGCCTTGGCGAGTATCCACCGGTGTACCAGTCACTTGATCGGCCTCGCCACCAAAGCGATACAAGAGCAGCTGAAATAACGCCAACAAAACCATGAACAAGGTACAGCCGTGGGCGCGAGCCACAGCTTGTAAACCAGCGCTGATTTCAGCATTGATATCGATAGGCAACAGCAAGGCTTCGTCGCTGGGCTGGCTTGGACGTGGGAAATCCAAGGGTAAATGTTGGAGCGCCGGAATATCGCGTAGATAACTTCGCCAGAAGTCGAGGTCACGTTGGGTATGCGCTTGTTGCTGCCGCCGTGCCACATCGGCAAATTGATAAGGTAACTCAGGAAGCGCTAGCGTTTGTTGCTGTAGCAAAGCCGCATAGGCCAACGCCAATTCTTTAAACAATAAAGCCTTCGACCAGCCATCGAACACCGCATGGTGCACATTGAGCTGCAATACATGATGTTGCTCCGCCACGCGATATAGATGGCAACGGATCAATGGCCCGCGGGTTAAATCAAAACCATAACGGGATTCATCAACTAAATAGCTTTCCAAAGTGGCTTGCGGGCTGGCCTCATGGCTGATGTCGATCAATGGCAGTGGCAGTTCAAAGTTAGCTAACTGCCGTTGCACCAGCACGTTTGAAGCGTTAATAACGCCATCTTGCGCAGCTTGTGCGTTGGTATCGAGATCGAGCTGAGCGAAATAACTACTTAAGGTACGGTGGCGTTGCACCACGCAGTTTAAGGCACGTTGTAAAGCATCGACAGCTAATGGCCCCAGTAATTCATAGGCGCTAACCATATTGTATTTATAGTGCACACCCTCTACTTGTTGCTGCCACCACAAACGAGCCTGGGCCCAAGACAGCGGAGCTTCCGTATGCGCTTGCGACCGATTCTGTTGGCCTTGTCGTGCACGTAAACGCTGCAAAAGCGCTGTTTTTTGTTCGTCACTTAATGCGGCCAGTTGCCGTTGCAAGGCCGCTGGATCAATCTCCTGGCTCATCTCCTGGCACTCCCCCTTGTGGCCTTGTGATGTCATCGTTGTATGAACCTAATAATGCGTCTACCGCATCAGGCGACATCTGCTCTAGCGCATTTAGCATGGCATCCAAACTTGCTGCTTCGCCATTAGTATCAGCACTCGCATCAACGTTGGTATCGGCACCACCGGTAATCGCAGCTTTACCTTGCTGATTGGTGTTGCTTGCTTGTTGTT
>JAKSCJ010000500.1 GCA_022360675.1 Lysobacterales bacterium | reverse complement strand
GAAGCGGCTCGTTTACTAGCCAACAGCATGGCGGCTGATGAACATATCCGTGTGGTGGGCGATTTTGACGCCGACGGCGCCACGGGTACCGCCATTGCCGTGCGTGCCTTTGGCTTATTCGATTACCACCGGGTAGATTTCTCGGTGCCGAATCGCTTTGAGTTTGGCTATGGGTTGACACCAGGCTTGGTGGAAACCTTCAGTGAAGCACCACCCGATGTCATTCTCACCGTCGATAGCGGCATTAGCAGCTTGGCCGGTGCAGACAAAGCGAAATCCCTAGGTTGTACCGTGATCATCACCGATCACCATTTACCCGGCGACACCTTACCCCAGGCCGATGCCATCGTTAACCCTAATGTGCCCGGTGATACGTTTCCCAGTAAATCACTGGCGGGTGTGGGGGTCATGTTTTATCTGATGATTGCCCTGCGCCGTGAGTTGCAGCAGCGCGGTTGGTTTAACGAGGCGCGGCCTTTACCCAAGCTGGATCCATTATTGGACTTAGTGGCGCTAGGCACCGTAGCCGATTTGGTGCCTCTGGATCACAACAACCGTATTTTGGTACACCAAGGCCTACTGCGCATTCGGGCTGGCCGTGCTTGTCCGGGAATTCAGGCTTTGCTTGAAGTAGGACGACGAGAAGCTCACCAAGTCGTGGCCAGCGATCTCGGTTTTGTGGTGGGACCACGATTAAATGCCGCCGGTCGCCTAGAAGATATGACCGTGGGTATTCGCTGCTTGCTCACCGACGATTGGGACGAAGCCAAGCATTTGGCTGAATGGCTCGATACGCTAAACCGTGAGCGCCAAGCCTTACAAAGCGAAATGGAAGGCCAGGCGCAAATCATTGCCCAAGAGCAATTGGAATCGGGTTTAGCCGCATTGAGTGTAAACTCAGCTGGCGACAACAAACATGCAGAGCCCAGTCATGTCGAGGCCGAAACGCTGTGGGGTTTGTGTTTATTCCAAGAAGATTGGCATCAAGGTGTGGTGGGTTTGGTGGCTTCAAAAGTGAAAGATGCCGTGCATCGGCCGGTGATCGCTTTTGCTCCTGAATCTGAAGGTGCCGATATTCTTAAAGGCTCAGCGCGCTCGGTGCGCGGTGTGCATATTCGCGATGTGTTAGCCCATGTGGATGCCACCGAACCCGGCGTGATGAAGGCCTTCGGCGGCCATGCTATGGCGGCGGGTTTAAGTTTGCAGCGCGAGCAATTTCCCCGCTTTCAACAACTGTTTAATGCCAGCTTGCGTCAATTTATGGCCCAGGAGCATTTACAGCAGTGGGTAGAAATTGATGGTGAACTCGACGCGCCCGATATGAATATTGACCTGGCCTTGGCCTTGCGTGAAGCTGCACCCTGGGGG
>JAKSCJ010000238.1 GCA_022360675.1 Lysobacterales bacterium | reverse complement strand
GCCGAAGGTATGGCGCGGGTTTATGGTGTTGATGAAGTGCCCGGAACACTCACCATTACCGACGCCGATGGCCGTAGTGCTGAACAAACGCTGTGGGAAAACCAGCGAGTTTCTTTGCTGTGGTTCCAAAATGTGGGTCACGCCTGGTCGGGTGGTGCTGGTGCCAGTGGTTCGTTCATCAGCGGTAATAGTATTAACTACGCCGATTACCTGGGGGCATTTTTTAGTGCGAATAATTTACGGATTAATCGAAACCAGGCACCAGTAGTCGACACTTTAAATGTGAGCGCGGTGGATAACCGCATCGCGGTTAGTGGTGATGCCAGCGATATCGACTCAACACTAAGTCATGTGCAAATCGCTATTCACCGCCTCGCTGATGATGCCCAAGTTGCTAGTGCCAGTGTGAACACCGCTGCTGATGGCGGCTTCCAATTCACTAGTGCTGCGCTACCAGACGAACTCTACGAAGTGAGCGTGATGGCTGTGGATGATGAAGGTTTAGTGAGTCTACCGCGCACTGCCAGTGTGCGAATTGGCCCGCCACCACCGCCAGAAGCTCCAGTGTTAAGCGATTTAACCGTGGTGGTTGAAGGCCAATGTGTGGCTATTGGTGGTCGAGTGGTCGATGCTAATAATGATGTGCAAGGCGTGCAGGTGGCTATCGATAACGCACCAGCGGCAGCGGCCGACGTTGATGGCACTAGCTTTAGCTATTCCCAGTGCGACTTAGCGGGTGGTGATCACCAGGCGACGATTATCGCCACCGATGCCACCGGTCTGAGTGCTTCGTTAGCGGCTGCGTTCACGGTCGACGCTGGCATCACTGCTCCGTTACAAACCCATATTGACGAAGGACGTTTGGACTTCACCGCCTATGCCAATTGTTTTCTTGAATATGGCAGTACCGATCCCTTCCGCCTGGACGAAATCAGTTCCAATGGTGATCAATGTCGTTGGAGTGACGGTGCGACTTGCACTGGCCCTGTGCAAGCTTGTCGGGGCGATAACGGCAGTGGTGGTGGAGGCGGTGGTTCTGAACCACCCAGCGGCGATGCCTGCAGCGCAGAAACCACGTTTAACTACTATCACAAGCTAGCCGGACGAGCCTTTAGCGAAGGCCCGGTTTTCAGCCCCGACTACTTTGCCCAAGGCAGCAATGATCCTTTACCGGGTTCGACTTGGGGTTCTAACACGGTGCATCAGTTCAATGGCAGTGGAAGTTGGTTTGCGGGTGACTGCCCTTAGTAAGCACTGACTTTAACTTTAGTTTGGTACTGAGCCCATGTCCGCTCGATGCGGGCATGGGCTTAATCGTTAGTGGGTTCAAGCGTTAAATAGTCAATTGAATAATTAGTGAATTGCAACAAAAACTTAGATGGCGCAGCCTTGTTCGTCACAATTTTGTGAGGTACTGACACTTTGCGCGTTGTGCTCTGCCAACCCAGGCATAGAAGCTTCGTTCAGTAAGGTCATAATTTCAGCGCCCAGACGTAAATCTTGCTCCATGCCAAAGTGTTGTTTGCGCAAACGCCCTTGCTGGTCGATCAAAATGATGGATGGCGTGCCGCGTAATTGATAACGCCCCATGGTTTCCGGAATAGCTGAGTGGGCTCCTGGGGTGTCGACACCCACAGGGAAGCGAATGCGATATTCGTGCAGAAAAGCCTCTAAGGCCGTAGGCGTCATGGCGCTGTGGTGCTCGAACACTGTGTGCAGGCCGATCACTTGAACCTGCTGTTGTGGGAAGGTTTCGTAGACCCGAGTTGCTTGGGGTAAACCGTGGGAAACACAGCCTGGGCACAGCATTTGGAAGGCTTCGATAACCACCACCTTGCCACGTAACTGGGCGAGACTAAGCGGTGTTTTGGTGTTGAACCATTGTTGTACCGAGATTTCGGGCGCCGGACGCAGCTTACTTTGCATGAGTATCCTTAAGTGACGGCAATTTAAGATATTGCGTCTATTGTGTAAGGAAGCGCGTGGATGTGGGGGGGAATGATTTGTTTAGAACAATTGTGAATAAAGAAAGGCTGCTTTAGTCGTTGGTTATTAATAGTTGTTATCTATTGTGTACGTTTTTTTGATAAAGATTTATCTTGTCTGTCCATGTCCTGAAATGGGCCAGGTTGAGACTTCAATCCAAGCGCATTCAAATTAACGCTTGATATCTGCGTCTAGTGGAGCTATCTCGCTGTATCTATTGAAATGTGGCCGGGAATTCACTAGGCACCAAACGCTTGTTGGCACGGAGATATAAGCCTGCCATGGCGACGATGTTTGCGGTTTGGTCAGGTGGATTTGTAATAAGGATGTCAACACTGGGTGGGTAATGATTGGGTTTTTACTTAAAGCCAAAATCCTGCTGCCCAGTCAATATGAGGGATTGCATTGGTTGTGTTTACTCGATACGATTTGAACATGAACAGTGAAAAAGTAGAGCATGCCGCCAATTTATTTGAGCGATTGGCGCGCTTAATTCAAGGTGATGCCTATGGTGCTGGGTTAAAGCCAGTGCAGTGGGAAGCCTTGCGTTATTTGGCTCGTGCTAATCGCTTTTCGCGCACACCCAGTGCTTTAACGGCTTATCTGGGCTCTACCAAGGGCACGGTTTCACAAACTCTAAATGCCTTGGTGCGCAAAGGTCTGGTGGAAAAAACCCAAGACCACAATGATCGCCGTGTGGTGTATTTATCGCTCACCGATACTGGCGAGCAGTTGCTGAAAGAAGACTCTTTACAGCGGCTTCGCCAAGCCATCGGCGAGATCGACGACGATCGTCTTCCCGCCTTTACCCAAGATCTAGAGCGTGTGCTCTACAGTCATATTGCCCGCAATAAAGGGCGCGCATTTAAACAGTGCCGCACGTGCCGCTTTTTCCGTGAAACGCCAGATGCTGAAAGCCCATTTCGCTGTGGTGCTTTAGATGTACCGTTATCGACGGAAGACAGCCTCAAAATTTGTGCCGAGCAGGAAGACGCCGCTTAAGGTCGTTTGGTGCTCGCTGGTCTGCTGCTGGCTGATACTAAAACGTTTGTGGTTAAAGCGTTTATGGCATTCCACCGGCTTAACGATTGCTAAGCACAACACGCACTTGAGTACGTTATACTCTGCCCAGTTATTGCCTTGGGTTTACAACGATTCGTATGCGCAAACGCTCTTTCCGAAGCTGGTTACTGATAATGTGCGGTGTCATTACCGTGCTGCTTCAGTTTGCGCACGAATTAAAACTGAACCCGGTTCACGATGCTGAACCCGTAAGCCATGTCCAGCTGCATCTCGATCAGGTTTCCCACGAGCACGAAGGTGACGAAACCATCGACGAGCAAGACTTAACGCTGCTAAAAATCCATACCTCTGTGCATAACCTGGGTTATTTCCTGGATTTAGCCATGCAGCTCAGTATTGCTACCCTTCCCAAACAAGCACCGCCACTGGCTGCGCCGCGTATCTTTTTGAGCTTGCGGCACCAACCACCGGTGCCACCACCACTCTGCTAAGCCCGCTCGAACTTTAACGTTATCCGTAAACGTGAGTCGTTCTTCGCTCGTATCTGACTACCAGCGAAAGTGCGGTTTATTTGCAGAGAATCATCATGAAACTCAATGGTTGTTGGCGTGCGAGCCGTTTATATTGCCGCGCGCGGAGTGTTGTCGTTGTTATCGCGGCAGCATGCTCCACTGCGCCTGTGATGGCGCAAGAATTAATGTCGTTTGCCGCTGTGGTCGATCAAACCTTGGCGGCATCGCCTGCGATTGAAGCAGGAAAAGCTTCTTTACTCGCTGCCGGTGCGCGGCGTGAACAGGCCGCAGTGCGGCCGAACCCCACCTTGAATCTCACGGGCGAAGATGTCTTGGGCAGCGGTCCGTTCAGTGAACTGGGCCGTAGCGAGGTGACTTTTTCGTATCAGCAAAAATTTGAGCGCGGTGGTAAGCGTGCGGCACGCCAGCGTTTGGCGACAGAAGAGCAAAATCTGTTGGCTGCCCGCCAACAGCTGGCGGTGTTGGCCTTGATTTACCAACTGGAACAAGACTACCGCAAGATCCAGGCATTACAGGCACGGGTGAGGGCGTTCGATCAACAGCGTCAACTGGCAGAGAGCCTGCGCGATATTGTGCAGCAACGACGAGAGCGCGGACGCGATTCCGATGTTGCTTTGGACAATGCCGAAATCCGCCTGCTGCGTTTGGATTCGCTACAACAAGAAGCCCTGCGGGCTTTAAATAATGCCAAGTTGCAGCTGCAAGCACGCTGGCAAAACCAACTCGGCTCTCCCCCTTCTGCTTTGGACTTATCATTCGATCTCGATAGCCCGGGCAGCATCGTAGCGTTCGCGCTGGAGCAGGGCAGCTTCCAGCAATTAGATGAGATCGATAGCGCTGAGCTACGGCTTCAGCAACACCCTCAGTTATTGCAGTGGGGCTGGCGTGAGGCCAGGGCACAGGCAGTGTTGGGTCTGGAACAGTCGAAAACATATCAAGATCCCACGGTAAGTGCGGGCTTGCGGTATGTGCAAGAAAGCCAGGATGTGGCGCTGGTTGTTGGCGTGAGTATGCCTTTAGCTCTGTACAACCGAAATCGCGGCCATGTTAATGCGGCGCTTGCTGAATTAGATGCGGTGCGTTGGCAACAGGCAGAAGATCAACTGCGCTTACAGCGTCAATATCAACGCTTTCGTGGCGAAGCAAAACAGGCCAAACGCTTGGCCGAACGCTTACAACAAGGATTGATCGAGCGGGCCTATGAGGCCAGCGAGAAAGTGTTGCAACGCCGCCGTCAAGGTGCCGCCAGCGACTTAGACGTATACGCCGCGCAGTCTTTAGTTGCCGATTTAGAACAACAATTAATCGATACTCAAGAGCGATTTCATCTGGCCCAAGCGGGGCAGCGTTTTAGTGCCGCAACTTATGTTCAGCAATTTCCGCAATGGTTTGATGATCGTATTCAGAGCGCCAGCAATGCCCCCGATCCAACGCAAGATCGAAAAGCAGATTACAACCACGCACCACAGCAATCGCAGCCAAGCAGCAGCGCTTTGTCGGAGGTTCAAGAATAATGTTTTCAATGATGATGTCACGGTCTACATTTGGCCGTATTAATGCCTTGCGAGTCGCGCTGTGCTTGTTGTTGATCGCCTTGTTAGGTGCTTGCCACGCGCCCGATCACGCAGCGGCTGATGCCGATCACGGCCACGCACATGGGCCCGCAGCTCATGATGACCACGGTGGCGCAGACGAGCACCACCCAGAAGGCCCGAATGGCGGGCGTTTATTGAGCGAAGGGGATTTCGCACTGGAAATGGGTATCGATGAGGCGGGTCGCCCGCCGCGTTGGCAATTGCGCGCCTACTGGCAAGGTCAATTGATTGATCCGGCCACCGCTCAGGTTACAGTGCGTACGATCCGGATTGATGGCGAAACCCACGAGTTCCCCCTGATGGCCGAGGGCGAAACCCTGGTGGGTACAGGCGTGGTGATTGAACCGCATTCTTTTGATGTGGAAATTAACGCCCAATACCAGGGCCGCCGCTACCACTGGCAATACGATTCTTACGAAGGCCGCACCGCCATCAGCAATAGCATGGCCAGCACCATGGGGATTGCGGTGGCCCCAGTGGGTGCTGCCACCATCGAACAAACCTTAGATGTGTTTGGGCGCGTGGATTTTGCCCCCGGCGCTTTGGTGACTTTGCGGGCGCAGTTTCCCGGTCGTGTGACTCAGGTGATGAAAAACGAGGGGGAGCGCGTGCAGCGCAACGAGGTGTTGGCCGTGATCGAAGCCAATGAAAGCCTGCGCAGCTACGAAGTTCGCGCCACCATGGATGGCATGATCATCCAACGCGGTACCAATGTGGGCGATGTGGTGGATGATGCCGCGCTATTTATGATTGGCGATCCGACCCAATTACGGGTGTCGTTTCATGTATACCCCGGCGATTTCAGCCGGATTCGCCCCGGTCACGAGGTGCAGATTACCTCGGTGGATGGTGAGCTTCATGAGCACACCAATATCGTGGCGTATCTGCCCACCACCGAGGCCGCTACACAAACTATTATCGCCTACGCCAATTTGCCCAACGATAACGAGCTCTGGATTCCCGGCATGATTGTCAGTGGCTCGGTGGTGGTGGCTGAAAACCAAGTACCGTTGGCGGTCAAAACGGAGGCCATTCAGCGTTTTCGCGATTTCTCGGTGGTGTTCGCCAAGGTGGGTGAAGAGTACGAGGTGCGCATGCTCGATTTAGGCCGTCAGAACAATCAATGGACTGAAGTTTTAGGTGGCATTAAGCCGGGCCAGGAGTATGTCACTGAAAACAGTTTTTTAATTAAAGCCGATATCGAGAAAGACGGCGCCAGCCACGATCACTAAGGAGTTACCAGCATGTTGAATGCCTTTATTCCGCTGGTGATCCGGCGGCGTTGGTTGGTGATGTTTTTCAGTGTGGCTTTGATTGGCCTGGGTTTGTTTAATCTCCAAAAACTCACCATCGACGCCGTACCCGATATCACCAATATTCAGGTGCAGATTAATACCGAAGCACCGGGTTACACCCCCTTAGAAACCGAGCAGCGCATTACCTTTCCTATCGAGTGGGCCTTGGCGGGTTTACCGCGCTTGGAATACACTCGCTCTTTATCACGCTACGGCTTATCGCAAGTGACCGTGGTGTTTGAAGAAGGCACCGATATTTACTTTGCCCGCCAATTGGTGAACGAACGCCTGCAAGCGGCCACCAGCCAATTACCGCCAAACATTGAACCCATGATGGGACCAGTGGCCACCGGGCTGGGCGAAATTTATATGTATACCGTCGATGCGCAACCCGGAGCGCTCAATGAAGATGGTGAACCCTGGACCGCCATGGATTTGCGCACGGTGCATGAATGGATTGTAAAACCCCAGCTCATTACCGTGCCCGGTGTTACCGAGGTCAATACGGTGGGTGGTTACACCAAGCAATTTCATGTGATGCCCCATGCCGATCATCTGGCTGCCCACGGTTTGGGTTTGGATGATGTCTTTAATGCGCTGGAACGCAATAACGCCAATAGGGGGGCGGGTTATATCGAACGCTCGGGCGAGCAGTATCTGGTGCGTGTTCCCGGTCAGGCCGAAAACATTCAAGATCTAGAGCGCATTATTGTGGCCCAACGCCACGGGGTGTCGATCCGCTTAGGCGATATCGCCGATATCGACCTGGGCAGTAAATTGCGTTCGGGCGCGGCTACCAAAGATGGCCGTGAGGTGGTGTTGGGCACGGTGTTTATGTTGGTGGGCGAGAACAGCCGTATTGTGGCCAAAGCGGTGGACGAAAAACTTGCGGAAATTCGCCGCAGCTTACCCGCCGGGATTGAACTGAAAACCGCCTACAATCGCGAGCGCTTGGTGGATCAAACCATCGATACCGTCACGAAGAACCTGT
>JAKSCJ010000318.1 GCA_022360675.1 Lysobacterales bacterium | reverse complement strand
TATTCCCCAACTGGGTGGCATCACGCTGATTGGTGTGCGTCCAGACAAGGTGCTGTTAAGCCGTGCTTCTGCACGGAAAACGGTGGAAAAACTGTGGCAAGACTTCCGTACTAAAGGCGCGGTTCACGCCGATTTGCTCAACGTTGATCCGCTCAATGTTTATGTGGTGTACACCGATTTTGACCGCGGTTTCGAACACGCTACCATCGGTATTGGTTACCCCAGCTCAATTTTATCCAGCCGCGAACATGGCGAAAGCACCGAGGTTCCCAGTGGTGCCTACAGCTTATTGATGGAAGACATCAAAGACAGCCAGAAAGTGGATCAAGCCTGGAACCAACTCGACCAGGGTCGCCCGATTCAAGCGGTGTTGGAGCGTTATGATTTAGCCGGTTACAGTAAAATCGAACAGATTAACGTCTACGCGCTCTACCAATAACAGCGGAGGCCATAAATGGATATGCTCAACACCTTATTTTCTGAAGCCGATCTCTACGCACTGGAGCTGTGGATTGGTGACTGGAGTTTCGTGATCGCCCTGGTGGTGTTTGGCTTGGAGCTTTTGCGCCTGGCAATCAAGAAAATGCTGAGTTGGAATATCCTCGGCGACGCTGTAACCAATTTCATCACCTTGGCAGCTTTTGGTGCCATTAACATTGTGGTGTTGCTGTCGGCTTACTTGCTCATTTACTTCTATGTGTATGAACACTTCAGCATCACCCAATTACCCAACACCGGTTGGACGTTGCTGGGCTGCCTACTGTTAGCCGATATGGCCTACTACTGGGAACATCGCTTTGCGCACCGTGTGAACGTGGCTTGGAGCACCCACACGGTGCACCATAGCTCGCCGCATTTTAATATTTCGGTGGCGTATCGCTTCGGGCCTTTAGATGGTTTCTTCCCCATCTTCTTCCATTTGCCTTTGGTGATGTTGGGTTTCCATCCCTTCATGGTGTTCTTATGCGAGGCCATTGTGCAGATTTACCAAACCTTGCTGCACACAGAAGCCGTGGGCAAATTCCCCCGCCCCATCGAGGCGGTGATGAACACGCCCTCGCACCACCGTGTGCACCATGGCTCGAATCGCCAATATATCGATAAAAACTATGCCGGTATTTTGATCATTTGGGACCGCATGTTCGGCACCTTTGCCCGCGAGGAAGAAAAGGTTCGCTACGGTGTGCTGCCGCCCATTAATTCCATTAATCCGATCAAAGTGTTCTGCCACGGCTATTGGAAGTTGTTTCAGCAGCTAGGAAAAAGCCGCTCGGTGAGTGATTTTATGGGCTATTTATTTAAACCACCAGGGTGGCAACCGGCCGATGTAATCGCCGCTAAACAGGCAGCCAAGAAAGCCGCTGCCGAAAAGGCCACCGCCTAGCCACAATCTTAAAAATAGTGACCTCAAAACCTACGGGATCAACCTTACATTAGCCCCCCAGCAAACCATGGCATGCGCTGCGGGTCATGCGTCAGAACCTCAGCGATCTCGCCTTGCTGGGCCCTTCAGTGGCCGCTCTCGCGGCCAGCTTTTTTCCGCACGAGATCAAGGATATCTCGGTTTCTTTTATTGTTACGAAACTGGCAACGCTGCGGCTTACAGTACGCCAGCCGACTGCACCGCCTGCATCAGCGCACGGCATTTATTCATGGTTTCTTCCCATTCCTTGGTGGGATCGGAATCCGCCACGATGCCCGCGCCCGCTTGCAGGCTCAGTAAACCGTTTTGAATCACTGCGGTACGAATGGCGATGGCCAAATCGGCATCTTGCCACCAATTCATATAACCCACGGCACCGGCGTAAATATTGCGCTGCACAGGTTCCAGCTCGGCAATGATTTCCATCGCGCGAACCTTAGGCGCACCCGATAAAGTGCCCGCGGGGAAGGTGGCGCGCAGGGCTTCCATGGGGCCAGAGCCCGGTTTCATACGTCCGCATACTTCCGACACGATATGCATCACATGGGAATAGCGCTCGATCACCATGCGATCGGTGAGCTTCACGCTTCCGGTGAGTGATACACGTCCGATATCGTTGCGACCCAAGTCGATCAACATGAGATGCTCGGCCAGTTCTTTCGGATCGCTCAGCAACTCTTCCTCTAAACGCAGGTCTTCTTCTGCTGTTGCGCCACGTGGCCGGGTACCGGCAATGGGTCGCACGGTGGCTTGTTCGTCTTCCACCCGCACCAAAACCTCTGGCGAGGAACCCACGATTTGGGTTTGACCCAAATCGAAGTAATACATATAGGGCGAAGGATTAATACTGCGCAGCACCCGATACACATTTAGCGGCGGTACATTGAGTTGTGCCTGCATGCGCTGGGACAGCACCACTTGCATGCAGTCGCCCGCGTGAATGTAGTCTTTAATACGGCGCACGGCGGTTTCAAAATCGCGCTGATTAAAGCCGTATTTAAACTCGGGTTGATCACCCGCCACGGGCATACGGGTGTTGGACTGCACATAACCCGGCGCGCCACAGCGCAGGCGATGTTCCAGTTGATCCAATCGGCGCTGGGCCGAATGCCAGGCATCTTCGGTGGTGGGGTCTACATTGACGATGAGATACAGCTTGCCCGCCAGATTATCCAGCACAGCCACCTCTTCCGACACCAACAATTGGATATCGGGCACATTGAGTTGATCGCGTTTGCTGTGCAAATTTAAACGTGGCTCGATATAGCTCACGGTTTCGTAGCCGAAATAGCCCACCAAACCGCCGGTGAACTTGGGCAGATCGGGCAACTGCGGCACATTAAAGCGGCGCTGATACTGCGCCACCGCCGCCAGCGGATCGTCCACTTTTAAATCGGTGACCATGCGGCCGTAGTCGAACTCCCGCCATCGTTTGCGTTTGACCTCGATACGACGACGACAGGGCAGACCGATAATGGAGTAACGACCCCAATTCTCGCCACCTTCCACCGATTCCAGCAAATAGCTGTCGCGGCCGTCGGCTAGTTTCAGAAAAACGCTCAGAGGCGTATCCAAATCCGCCAGCACCGAGCGGTACACCGGAATCCGGTTGTACCCTTCCTTGGCCAGCGCCTGAAAACGAGCGTGCTTCAAGATAGGTTCCTTAAACAATGGTCAAACGAAGCTTTGGATTGTAACCAAGAGCCGCGCCGGGTAATAGCACTAAGCGCAACTGTCACCAAGGTGCCAGTATGCAAATTCGGGCTTAATTCGATAAATCCTTGCTCATGGGCACAAAGGGAATACTGCTGCCATTGGGTAATTCGGTGTTGATCTGGGTTTCGCCCACAAATCCTAACTCTCGATAAAACGCTAAACCCGGCAGCGTCGACATCAACTCCAAACGAGTAAAGCCATGGCGCTTGGCCTCGCTCTCGCAGGTTTGATAGATCATTTGCGCCAAGCCGCGGCGGGCATGATCGGGATGAATGAAAAACGCGCGAATCTTGGCCGCATCGCAGGCGGGGTCTAAAGACTCGGGTTCGCGCACTGCGTAGTTATCGCCACCAAACAAAGTACGCCGATAACTCCAGCCACCACAGCCAGCTAAACGGTGGTGATCGTCTTCCACCACAAAATAGGTGCCATCGTCGATCAATTGACGATCTAAAGAACAAGCACCTTGCAGGGCACCTTCAATTTGTTCGGCAGAATAGTCGGTCTGACTCAAGCCGCGCATGGAGGCTTGAATTAATGTGCATAAGGCATCGGTTTCGTCCGCTCGTGCCGGGCGCAGATGATAAGCCATGGCAGATCTCCAAATTCGCGTTGGCTCATTCCATCACAAGCTCAATGCACTTAACAACTGGGCTTTATAGGAGTCACTCACTGCCACCACATCACCATTGCTTAACACCACCTGACTGCGTTCTTCCGTCAGATTTAGTAATTCACGTATTTCACTGAGTTTAACAATAGCACCACGATGTACGCGGCAAAATTGTTGCGGATCGAGTTGTGCTTCTAAATAGCGTAAAGTCACCCGATGTAAATGCATGCCCTCACAATGATGCACTTCGACATAATTGCCACTGGAAGCAAACCAGAGCACTTGATCCATCATCACTAAGCGAATATTACCCACCGAACGAATCACCAACTGTTTTAGATAACGTTGTCGACCTTCCTTTGGATGCGACTGTTGCTGTAACCATAAGCTTTGAGCTTGCAGATACTGGCGATCATGTAGTGCTTGTTCGGCCCGCTGAATACATTGTGCAAAGCGGCCATCACTAAAGGGTTTTAATAAATAGTCCATGGCTGCCAGTTCAAAGGCTTGCACTGCGTGTTCGTCGTAGGCGGTAACAAAAATAACCAAAGGGCAATGGGGCAATGCCATCCATTCTTTGGCCAACGCTAAACCATTCTTGCCGGGCATTTGAATATCGAGAAACACCACATCCACCGGCTGTTGGGCTAGCAAGCGTTCCAGATCATTGGCCTGCGACCATTCGGCAATCACCTGCCATTGTTCATAAGCCGCTAAGGCCGCTTTAATATTGGCCCGCGCCCAGTCTTCATCATCGACCAGCAAACAACGAATCATGACAGATGCCTCGTACTTTTAAGGTTCGGCAGCTGTATGCGCACACAAAATTCAGCATCGTTTAATCCATAAACTAAGTTAGCATTGTTGTGGTAGATCAAACCCAAGCGGCGCTTCAAATTATCCAAGGCCAAACTTAAGCCTTGTGGCATGGCGCTGTTGTTATGATGAACTTTGACATCGTTACAAACTTCAATAAGCAAGCTTGATTCGTCATGAGACAGACTTGCATGTATGGTTACCGGATCAGCAACCGTACCTTGATTATGCATAAAAGCGTTTTCGATCAGTGTTTGCAAAACAAATGGCGGGCAGGTGCACTGCTGATACTGCCCTTCTTTTAATTCATTGTGAATCACACAAAGATAACGCTCACCAAAGCGTAAATTTTGTAGCTGTATATAAGCCTGGGTAAATTCCAATTCTTCTTGAATACTAATGGTGTGATGACCACTGGCGTTTAATGAAAACCTGAGTAGATCGGCCAATTGTGCTGTTGCTTCGACAATAATTTCACGCTCGCCTTGGCGTGCCATGGCACTGATAGAGTTCAAGCAATTAAATAGAAAGTGTGGACTTAATTGAGATTGCAGAACCTGCATTTTCATATCAGCAAGCTCACGTTGGCTGTGCGCATAGTGCTGTTGCAATTGCCAGTAAATCACCAATGCACAAGCACTAAATCCAAAAACATACAACATACTTTGTTGATACAAATCCAAAAAACGAAACTGCAATAGTTCTTGCCAGAAGTTATCGACCTTTATGCCTAACAAAGCACGGCTCAGCAAGACATCGAAGCTACTAATTAGTGGCTGCCAGAGCAACAAACCCAAGATAAATATCAGCGCACATTTTATCCACTGCTGTTGTTGAATTGGCGTTTTTAAGCGTTGATACAACACCACACTCAAAACACCCCAGCCGTTGTAAACCACCATAACTAAGGCAATAAAGGCCCAAGAAAACCGAAAATTCGGATTAAAACGATACGCATCGATATAAGCACTAACGACAAAACCTAGACCAATAAAATTCCATACCAACAAGGTCATTAGCAGCAAAAAACGATGCTTGATGAGTTTTTGTAGAAAGCTCAATAAAAAAGGCGAAGATGAAGTTTTCATCGGCAACGCATACGAACAACTGCATTCAGCATAGACAAAAGTATTCACTACAACAATAAGTTCGTTGTTTCGTCACACCAACACCGGGGCTCAACCCTAAACCTCGGAATTTCAACCCAGGACGCTTGTTCATCTTGCAGCAACTTGCAAAGAATACGAAAAAATTCGTTCACTCGCCAAAGGAGTTGCTTCCATGTATCGAGTTTATCGTTCTAGTTCGGCCTCTGTGGGTTTCGCGTTCTTAGTCGCATTGGTTTTATGTTTATTTATGCCGATGCAAGCACAAGCTCAACGCAACTTACCCATTTCGTTTTTAATCTTCGATGGTTTATTCAGCAGCCAAGATGGCACCGTATATGCCGCCGGCGGTTTTGCCGATACTCGTGTCTTTCGTATCGATAACACCGGCCGCACCACCGTAGTCAGCGATCAGCTCAGCGGTCCCATCGATATCGCCGAAGATGCCGAAGGTAACCTCTACGTTACCAACTTCAATACTGCCAGTGTGAGCAAAATCACAGCCGATGGCCAAGTCAGCCATTTTGCCGATGTAAATCCCTTTCCTTCCGGTATTGTGGCCGACGCCGCCGGTAATTTTTATGTAACTCATTTTGGTGAGGCTGATCCAGCCACCGGACTGGGCACCGGCAATAGCATCGTAAAAGTCACCGCCGATGGCAGCACCAGTGTGTTCACTGAAGGTGGTTTGTTATCGGCCCCTGTGGGTATCGATATCGACGAAAACAATAACCTCTACGTGGGGAACTTACACAATGGTGAGCTAATTAAAATCGATAGCAATGGCCAACAAGAACTATTGGTTGACCTTACCGGCGATGAAATCAACTTCGCCATTGGTCATGTGGAATATGTGAATGGCTTCGTCTTCGCCACCGGTATTCAAGACCACGCGCTGTTCCGTATCAATCCACGTAACGGCCGCGTTCGCAGCCGCGATATCGAACAACGTGTGCGCTTTCCCAATGGCTTAAGCTACAACGCCCAAGCTGGTGCCTTGTATATTGCCGATGCGTTTCTTAGCAACCCTGCACTTACCAAAATCACCTCACGCCGTTTGCAATACGCGTGGTAAGTGCATTGAGTTGTTTCTGACCGTTGATCAAGATGGTCTTGTCTTTAAGGGCACTTCGGTGCCCTTTTTTTAAAAATAAATAATAACGGCACTGCGCGATCAACAAACGAATCAGTCTTCGTTTGCTACACGGTCTAACTCTAAATTTTCACGCTCAAGTAACTTAAGCTTTCCGCTGTCGTGCGTCACGGTAAATGTAGTGAGCCAGTGACTACGATAGGGCTTTTTATTGTTAAACGCCGGTTTGAACTTCCATTTTTTAAAGGCAATAAAAATAGCGGCAACTTGCTTTTCTTCCAGTCCTTCAGATTGATACAAAGCAATACCCTCTGGAATTCCTTTCTTGCTTATGTAGTACTCAAGAGAAATACTAGCTTCTTGCGTCAATGAAAGTGGATCATCAGCAAAGATACGAAGAAAGGCAGCTGCGGAACTATAGTGATCTTCAGCTAAGCATTGGCAATTTGCGAGCAACAATCCTAGAACGCATAAAATGTTTTTTATATTCAGCATTGGTGATATCACTGTCGATGATTATTAAGCCAAAAATCATAGTAGAGCCAAACGGACTAAAAAACCACAATACAGCCACGAGAAAAATCTTAATACGATAATTCCATAATCTCTTGCTCTTCCAATTCAAAATGACCATCACTTTCACTAACTTCGTACATCGCTAACCAATGGCTTCGATAGGCTATGTTGTTCTTACTGGCCGGTTTAAACTTCCATAAATATAATGCATTCACAATATCCTGGATTTCGTGCTGTTTTAATCCTTTTGAATCACGTACCTTCACTTGCTTGGCATGACCGTTTTCGTTGACATAAAAATCTACAGCAATACTAGCCTCATGATCCAAACGATTTTGAGCTATTGCGTTTACTCTCGCTAAACTTACAATGGGCTGATATCGATCACCATCCACAGTGCTGGCGCAAGCACTAATAAATAAACTCAATACAATAAATAACACACTGCGCTTTGTATTAGGTATCAACCTCGTTCTCCTTACACTCATTAAACACTAATCTATCAGCAGCAAATCTTAAATCAAAGCCTCAAAACAGCACAGCCTGTCCACCGCTAGGCTCGCCCCACTCCGGTAATTTCGGCAATTGCTCCGACCCTAATTGCTCGCGTACGAGGCGGTGGAAGGTTTGGGCTAAGTCGGGGGCATAGGCGTTATTGGCGCAGTGAATCATCAAGAAGCAGGCTTTACCTTCTAATAAGCACTCCACCACATGTTGCGCCCACTCTCGCATGATGGCCTGGTGATTGCTGCGCTCGGGATGCAGGATTAAGCGTAGATAAAATAGGTCGTGGTACACGTTTTTAAGAATGGGGAGATTCGGTTTTTTCTTTAAGGCATCCTGCGCTTCGGGATGGTTACGATCGCCACTAAATAAAGAACGAGTATCCATCACCACTCGGCCTAAACCATATTGATCGAGAATGGGTTCTAAGCTTTCGGGTTGTTCAAAAAAATGTGGGTGGCGCACTTCCAATACATGTTGAAAATTATGTGGTAACTGGCGCAGTAAGTTATTCATCCATGCTTGTTGTGCTGGGCCAATCTTCTCCGATAATTGGATCAAAAACGGTCCTAGATTATCGAAGAGTGGCTCAACCACATTCAAAAAGCGCCTTAACTCTTCCCAACGCGGATAAGGTTCGTGCGTGACGCCACGCGGCAGTTTAAAACTAAAACGAAACGACGAGCCTTGCACCGCCTCACGCCACGCCGCCACCGTTTCTGCACTCGGAATTTGATAAAACGTGGTGTTGCCTTCGACGGTGTTAAACACCTTGCTATAGGCGCTAATTGCGCTGCCGCTGCGGGGTAATAAGCCACCACGCCAAGCGGGATCGGCCCAAGCGGGGAGGCCGAGGAAATAAGGGAGGTGTTGGTTGAGCATAACTATGTTATTAACAGCTTACGTTTAGTTTCGCCATCTGGAAGATTAGCTATTGGTGCAATTAGTAAGTAGAAAATTGCTTACTTGTTTTTATCGTTGGTTTTGTTTTGGTTTCGCCACCTGAACGTCTACTTTTCTTAAGACACACTGGCGTGTGACGGCGAGTACCTTTTGGAGCAGCCAAAAGGTACCAAAAGCTGCTGGAGCGAGGTTAGCTATTTCCCGTTTCGCCGAACGTTCTCAGCGATCGTGATCAAACAGCATCCTGCCTTTGATCACTGCACTCGCATCCTTGCTCGTGCTCGCCTGCGTTTTATTGAGGTCGGTGGGGTTAATTGGCCTCTAGCTACATTGAACCACTTCTGCTCTTAGTCAGCGTCTAAAATTTACTGAGCAAAAACCTCACCCAGGTTCTTAACCTC
>JAKSCJ010000460.1 GCA_022360675.1 Lysobacterales bacterium | reverse complement strand
GGAAGTTTGGATGTGATACTTCAACATCTGCGAGCGGGCATTAGCGCCGTAACGCTCGCGCATGGCGCGGGCCCAAATACGGCGTGCGACGCGGCCAATGACTGCGTATTCGGGATCCATACCGTTGGAGAAGAAGAAGCTTAAGTTAGGCGCGAAATCGTTGATATCCATACCGCGCGCCAAGTAGTACTCCACAATGGTGAAGCCATTAGCCAGGGTAAAGGCCAGCTGACTGATGGGGTTCGCACCGGCTTCGGCGATGTGATAACCACTGATAGACACACTGTAGAAGTTGCGCACTTTATTAGAAATAAAGTACTGCTGAATATCGCCCATCATGTGCAGCGCAAACTCAGTGGAGAAGATACAGGTATTTTGCGCCTGGTCTTCTTTTAAAATGTCAGCCTGCACCGTGCCACGCACCGTGCTCAAAGCGTGAGCTTTGATCTTAGCGTAGGTCTCGGCATCGAGAATTTGATCGCCAGTCACACCCAACAGACCCAGACCCAGACCATCGTTGCCTTCGGGCAGCTCGCCATTGTATTGCGGGCGTGAACGATCGCTGTACAAGGCAGCGATTTTTTCTTGGGCATCCGCCCACAGATCGTTCTCTTTCAGGTATTTTTCCACCTGCTGATCGATGGCGGTGTTCATGAACATCGCCAGAATCATCGGCGCCGGACCATTAATGGTCATGGAAACCGAGGTGGTGGGCGCACATAAATCAAAGCCGGAATACAGCTTTTTCATGTCGTCCAAAGTGGCAATAGAAACCCCCGAGTTACCCACTTTGCCGTAGATATCCGGGCGCGTGTGTGGATCTTCGCCGTACAAGGTCACCGAATCGAAGGCGGTGGATAAACGCGCCGCCGGCTGACCTTGGGATAAATAGTGGAAGCGGCGATTGGTACGCTCGGGGGTACCTTCGCCAGCGAACATGCGGGTAGGATCTTCGCCCGCACGGCGATACGGATAAACACCACCGGTGTAAGGATAAGCGCCGGGCAGATTTTCTTTCTTTAAGAAATTCAGCAGCGCACCCCAGTCTTTATGATTGGGCGCGGCGATTTTCGGAATTTGCTGACGCGACAGCGACTCACGATAGTTAGGCCCACGAATTTCACGGCCCCGCACGCTGTAGCTGTATTCTTCGTCGGTGATGCCCTTTAAACGCTCGGGCCACTGACGCAGCAGATCGATGGCCTCGGGCGATAATTCGCGCAGCACTTCTTGGTAACGCTGGCGCAGCACATTTAATGAGCGATCCTCGCTCACCAATTGGGTATCGGCATAGAAACTGAAGGGCTCGGGGCGATGCTCGGCATCCACCTCGCCCAGCGCTTGCCACAGGTTTTGTAGCTTGCTGGCCAACTCGGCTTCGCTATCGATGCCCTCATTAATGCCACGACCTTGCTCGGCAATCTCGGCCAAATAACGTTGGCGCTTACCCGGAATGAGAACGACTGAACGGGGCTCTTTCAGCTCTTGAGCCGCGTCGTCGGCCCCTTGGCTTGGCGTCCACCGCTCGGCGTCCAGTTCCAGTTTTTCCACCAGCAAGCGGCACAAATTAACGAACATCCAGCTCAAACCCGGATCATTAAACTGGCTGGCGATGGTGGGATAAACCGGTACTTTTTCGTCTTCCAGCTGGAAGGCTAAACGATTGCGCTTCCATTGTTTTTTCACATCGCGCAGCGCATCTTCCGAGCCGCGACGATCGTATTTATTCAGCACCACCAACTCGGCGAAGTCGATCATGTCGATTTTTTCCAGCTGGCTGGGAGCGCCGTAATCGCTGGTCATGACATAAACAGGAAAATCCACCAAATCCACAATCTCGGAATCGGACTGACCAATACCTGCGGTTTCCACCAAGACCAAATCGAAACCACTGCTGCGCAAAAAGCCGATGCAATCTTGCAATACGGCACTGGTGGATTGATTTTGGCGACGCGTGGCCATGGAACGCATGAAAACGCGCTCGCTGCGCAGGCTATTCATACGGATACGATCGCCCAACAGCGCGCCACCGGTGCGGCGGCGGGTGGGATCCACAGCCAAGACAGCAATATTGATCTCGGGGAAGGCATGTAAGAAGCGGTTCAGCAGTTCGTCGGTCACGCTGGATTTACCCGCACCACCAGTACCGGTCAAGCCGATCACGGGCGCACGCTTGGCGTGGCTTTCCCACTCGCGGCGTTTAAGTTTTAATTCGGCTTCGCTAAGCTCGCCGCTTTCAATCATGCTTAAACCCGCCGCCACACTGCCGGGGTTGTTGGCTTGGGCATCGCTGGGCATGTTTAATGCCGCTTGATGCTGGCGCGTGCGTGTAACGAGATCTTGAATCATGGGCACCAAGCCCAGCTTCATGCCGTCTTCGGGATGATAAATACGCTCGACACCGTAGGCTTCCAGCTCGGCAATTTCTTCGGGAGTAATGGTGCCGCCACCGCCGCCAAATACACGAATATGCGGTGCGCCTTGTTCTTTCAGCATATCCACCATGTAGCGGAAGAACTCATTGTGGCCACCTTGATACGAGCTTAAAGCAATGCCATCGGCATCTTCTTGAATGGCAGCACGAACAATATCGGCAACACTGCGGTTGTGGCCCAGATGTACCACCTCAACGCCCTGATCTTGAATCAGGCGGCGCATGATATTAATGGCAGCATCATGGCCGTCGAATAAAGAGGCAGCAGTTACAAAGCGTAAAGGCTGATCAGCACGATCGTGCTGCTCTGCAGCATGCTGGGTGGCGGTTTCAGGCATCATCAACTCCAACAAAACGGTGATATCGAACTCGGCAGCAAAAGCAAAGCTTTCGCACAGGTAGTGACTCTAGGCAGCAAGAGACTACGGCGAGCACGACGACTCCAAGCCAAATGACTCCAAGCCAAACGACTAAATTAGTAAGACACCACTGACCAGCCCGATGCAGGCAAAACGTGGCTGTGCAAACAAGCACAGTGAAAGGCGGCAGGCAGCACGTTAACAGGCCATAGCTAACGGCCAATCTAGCCAGTGGCAAATCAAGACTATTTTACCGGAACCATCCATTCCCTGCCGCAACACCAGCCAAATAGCCCGCAGCAAAGGCACCTATGGTCGCTTTTCTACCAAGTCATAACCATGGTTTAGCTGTGCCATCACAGCACAATGCAGCAGTTTCATCGCCAGTAAAGTCACAATCATCCTAAAGTATGAACACACAGCATTATTTACTTCTCAACAAATCTCAAAACTAAAACAGCAAATCACACTTAGCCATCAATAAGCGCCCATTTCATCAATATCAATTCATGCTTTAAACGCCACTTTAAATACCACTAGTATCGGCGAGCTTCAGCAAGGCCAGCATTAAGCAAACGGAGCCTAATAAAAAAACGGGTACTAACGAATAAGAGGTTTAAAAAATACGGAGTTTGCGCTGTGGAGAGCCGCTTAAGATTGCTACTCGCCAACGAAGAGATCAACAAAGGCCGTGAAGCGCGTCATTGTTGAACACTAATTATTGATAACAAAGCTCCCTGGCGAATGCTTGTCAGTGGTGGCAAGGCTCTGCTAACGGGAAGGCTTTAATCGATAGGCATTCAAATGAAGAGCAAAGCGAACATACCAGCCTACTCAAGTAACATGCTGTAGGTCGTGCTGTAGGTCATGCTTGGGATGCGGGCTATGTTTGTAGACAGCAACAATGTACTTAAAAAGGCGGCAAATCGACCGGCCAGACAAGAATAAAGGCGCCAAAAGGCACCTTTATTGCATCGTAAACGCTAGGTGTGCTTATTCGTCACTGTTAACGACGGCCTGCATACCTTTTGAAATTTCTTCTAACGCCGCACGTTCTTTAGCCGAGAACTCACGGAAGCGAGTCGATGAAATTTGAACATTACCCTCAGAGGTTAATTTAACCAATTTACGCTCTTGTAACTTGCCCATAACTGCCTTCGGAGTGATATTGCGACCAATTGCCCGAACCACCAACTTAAAGAAGTTGGGACCATCGCCATACAAACTTAGTTCTTTGGGTTCACCGGTACGACGAATTTTATATTTTGGATCCGACTGCCACAGTGTCATGATGCCCAGTTCTGGCCATATGCGGGTAGGCTCAACGCTGACACCGCGATCTAAAGCTTCGGTCACTGTGCGGGTATCCCAGCCGGATAACATCGCCAGTGAAGCCCTGGTCATACGCTCCCCATTTTCTTCTAATTTGCGTGCTGCTTCCTGCAGATAGAGCTGCTTTAACAGATCGCAAACAGCATGAACCGAAACTCGGCCCACCAACATCCGTGCCAACGGACGCAGCATGACTTCCAAAGTATTAATTAACCAATTGGCTTCACGCTGAGTTGTTGGGTGAATCAGATCAGCTTTCGCTTTCTTTGCCATTGCATAGTTCCTCGAATTTTCTCTATTAAGCTGGTAAGGGTGTATTGGATTTGAGCACCGGCACCAATGCCCACAGACAAGCGCATAGGCTAACGCTGTCCAATGCCAATCATTCCTTTGAGATTGATTGCCCCTGCCCTGTGAGTGTGGATGTGACAAACCGCATACTTGACCCTTATGCGAACTGTTTGTCATATCGCTTTACGTTAACCACTGCGATGTATTGAGACGACCACTTAAAACATTGTTAATCGCAGTGGCGCTAAATTATATTCGCACCAAAACTGGCACTTCAAGAAAAAGCCAGTGCTTTCTCAATTATCAGTATAAGCTCAACCAAATAGCCAATTTTGACTATTTCCAGGTAAACAAATCAGTTCACCTCTAACACCTTAAATTAAAAACAACTTTTTGCCAAATAATTTTTAGAAAAAAATAACATAAAGGTAATAATTTCTCAAGGTTTACTAACTTATCAAGTAAGTACAAGTTATTGAAAAGCATCGTTCTTTAAAAGCTAAAGCTATAAAATAAAAACAATATATTATTTATGCAGTACAAACTTTTAGTCGTTTATGATGCTATTTAATTCACTTCGTTTTTATCAAGTTAAACAAGATAAAAACTCGAATACGGCATCAATAACAGTAAGCAATAAAAACGCGTTATAAATATAGGCAATAAGCGTCAACAAAAAAGACCATAAAGGTACTAATCGAAAAAACGGCTAAACCTTCGTTAGTTAATAAGTAGACCGTACATTAAATATGTACCTGCAATCGTATCGTAGATAGATTAATAAGCGTTTTATCCGCCCTCATAAAAGCCAGCATTAAGATCGATCTCATCTCAATGCGCTTGACCGGTTAACTGCTAGTACAAACATTAGCAAGTTGGCATTGAATATCGGAAACTGGCGATACCTTTTTATGACTCATCACTGAATGCTGTTGTTGATCTCAACAACCTAAACCAATAGCCCAACGTATGGCTTACCCATGGCTAGGCAACATGCCTGGCCGCTGTGCACAGCCATAATGCTTGGCTCTGGGGGCCGTTTCAGTTATAAACAAACGGTTCACTCTCAAGTGCCACCACTCGCTCGCGCTGCAAATGCACTGCACTGGCCTCACCACCGCGCTGGGACGCCTTAAAAAACGCAGGAAGCTCGCCGTAGCAAGCACAGTGAGCACGCACTTGGCTTGCTTAAATAAGACCATCAGGAGCCAATCATGAATGCCTGGGCCGCTTTTCCGCACGATAACAGTGCCTACGATTATTCAGCAGACGACTTAAAAAACCACTGGGATCAATTGCATCAAGGTGACCGTGTGTTATGGCCCGATGAAGCATGCTTTAGTGAGTACGATATGGACATCACCGAGGCCCAAGCCAACTTATTAGTACAAGCATGGCAAGCCTTTCATCGTGGCGATTTTTACCAAGCAGTAAGCCTGGCCGACGAAGCAGGTATTTGCGGCCATGCCGTGGCCAATAAAGCAACAGGTATTTACGCCGATTACTTAGAAGAAGACGAAGCACAACAACAAAGCTTGTATCAAAGTATTGTTGAGCGCGCCGAACAAGCCATCGAAGCTTTACCTAAAGATCCCAACAGCTATTATTTCCATGCCTATGGTTTAGGGCGCTACAGCCAAAGCATTTCGATTACCAAAGCATTAAGCCAAGGCTTAGGTACTAAAGTGCGTAACAGCTTAGAAACCACTTTAGAATTGAACCCAGAACATGCCGAAGCGCAATTGGCCATGGGTTTGTTTCATGCCGAAATCATTAACAAGGTAGGCAAGTTAGTTGGTGGTATGACATATGGGGCAAATGCCGACACCGCCATAGCCCACTTTCAGCAGGCAACGGCTTTAGCACCCGGCTTACCCATCATTCACATTGAATATGGTAACGGCTTGTACTTGCTATATGGCGATAAGCGCATGCAAGACATGACCCAAAGTTACGAAACCGCAGTAGCTATAGAACCCCAAGACGCAATGCAACGTTTAGACCGTGACTTTGCTGTGGACGAGTTAGCAGAGTAAAGCCGCTTTAAATTAACGAATAACTGCACCAACAAAAAAGGCACCTTATATGGTGCCTTTTTTGTGCTTTAAAATTTGCTGATTTGCGAGCAGTTTTAACTCACCTTCTTACTTACTTTTTTACTCGCTTTTTTTGCCCGCTTCCTACTGGCCTTTTTCGCCGTTTTCTTGGCGGCTTTCTTGCTGACTTTTTTATTGACCTTTTTGCTGGCTTTCTTCTTTGTACTCTTCTTTTGCGTGCTGATGTTTTGCGCGGGTGCCTTCTTCGATGTTGCTGGTGTTGCCGCTGAAGCTGCTTGCGTGCCTTCTAGGGCTTGCTTAGGCTTCGTTGCTTGCTGATCATCTGCGCACACATCTTGTGGCTCTGTTTGTTGAATGGCTTGCGCTAGGCTGGCATCTAATGCTTCTTGTCTGGCGGTGCCGTGAACAATATCTTGCAGCTGTGCTTCCGACTGGCTACCTTCCAGCGCTTCTTCATCCATCATTAAGGTGAGGTAAAGCAGCTTTTCAAACTCAGGCGCGAATTGATTCACAATCTCCATGGGCTCGGGTACTAAGCGACGATCGGTCATTAAGCCGCAATACACCTTGCCGTTATAGCTCAAGATGCTGATGCCCATGCCAATATTGCCCGACTGTGGCACCCAAAACATCATTTCGCTGACCTCACTGCCCGCCAAGAATAATGACTGGCGCGGCCCAGGCACATTGGTGAGTACGGTGGAGGCTTTGCGGCTCATCATATCGAGCATGGGCTTTTGTAAACGTGCAGGCCCCATACCTAAAGCGGCCAGCAGGCCAAAGGCCACTGCGGCTTGTTTGGAGCTTTTCAGCTCGTTCATGTAATTGTGAACTAATCGCAGGCGGCTAAGCGGGTCTTCCTCGCCCACAGGTAAGGGTAAAAACACCAGCCCAAAGTGATTACCCAACTCTTTGGCATGTTCCAACGGGCGCAGGTTCACCGGCACCGTGGCACGAATTTCTAAATCGTCCACATCATCGCCATGATCCACCAAATACTGACGTAGCGCACCGGTGATGGTGGCGATCAGCACGTCGTTTACAGTGCAGCGCAGCGCTCGGCTGAGGCTTTTGACTTCGGCCAGATCCAAGGGCGGTGCCCAGGCTACACGTTTACGTGGGCCTAAGCGCCCTTTAAAACGCGTATGCGGGTCGTCAGATAGCAACAAGGCACCGGCTAACTCGTCGGCCATTTCGCCCGCCAAGGAGGCGTAATCGGCCGCAGCTTTGGGGTCGCGAATTAAATTCGAGCCCTCTTCCACCAGCTTCATACCCCAATGGGAAAGCACATCAATGCCTTCTTTGGCAGGCTCCATGAGGCGCTTGAAGATGTTCGATTCAGCCGCTTTACGTTGCTGATAACGTGATTTTGAACGCGGGCGCTGATGGCCTGCAGGATCAGTATCGGTCAGCGATAACAAGACCTGAATCAACGCAATGCCATCGGCATAACAATGATGAATGCGAGCCACTAACACCGGCCCACCTTCAAAGTTTTCCACCAAGTGGAACTGCCACAGAGGTTTGCTGTGATCTAAAGGCGTGCTGGCCAGCTCACTCACCAACTCTTGCAGCTCGAATAAATCGGCCGCCCCCGGCAGGGCGGTGCGACGCACATGGTTGCGAATATCGAAGTCTACGTCTTCTTCCCAATAACACTGTCGAGTGCCCACCACCGCTTTATGACGAAAACGCGGGAAGGCTAAAAAGCGTTTTTCGATCACATCGAGTAAATCGTCAAAATCCATCATTTGATCGAAAAACACCATGCCGGTGATCATCATCAAATTGGCGGGCTGCTCCATGCGTAGCCAGGCGGTGTCGACTTTTGAAATGGGATGGCGGTTCGCACCCATGGGGTTCTCTCTTTTGCGTTTTGTGCGGCGAAATAATCAGGCTAAAAGCCCGGAGAAAACGAACGTTTAGGCTCCTGCCACCGTCATTTTCTCTACTAATAATGACGGCGCGTGAATATTGCCACGCTGATCGACGTCATTTCCGGCAGCGATGATGTCGGCAAAAACCTGATTCAGGTTACCGGCAATGGTCACTTCTTGAACCGCTTGGCTGACTTGGCCGTTTTCTACCCAAAAGCCTGCAGCACCGCGAGAGTAATCGCCAGTAACGGTATTCACGCCCTGACCCATGACTTCGTCCACAATCAAGCCGCGATCCATTTGCTTGACGAGTGCCTCGAAGTCTTTTCCGCCGGCATCGCCTCCAGCATTCACTAATAAATTGCGCGTTCCGCCCGCATTGGCGGTGGTGGTCATACCTAAACGACGTGCCGAGTAACTACCCAAGATGTAGCGCGCCAGACAACCATCGGCGATCAGCGCCGAACGCTGGGTTGCCACGCCCTCCGCATCAAAAGCTGCACTGCGTTTACCTTGGGGCAAGAAGGGATCTTCAATAATATTCATCCAGCTGGGGAAGAGTTGTTCTTGCAGGCGATCCAACAAAAACGAGCTGCGTTTATACAAAGCGCTGCCAGCAGCAGCCGATACCAAATGGCCAATCAGGCCCGCCGCCATACGCGGGGTGAATAAAACAGGCACCACAGCGGTGGGCACTTGGCTTGCGCCTAAGCGTTTTACCGTACGCTCGGCGGCGGTGCGGCCGGTAAGCTCGGGCGCTTCGAGTTGGTCCAACACACGGTGGCTGTCCCACCAGTAGTCGCGCTGCATGCCATCGCCTTCGCCGGCAATTAAAGCAATGCTCTGACTAAAGGAAGTGCCGTAATCGCTGGCCACAAAACCATGGCTGTTACCGTAGGCGCTGATGGATAAATTCTTGCCGAAGCTGGCCCCTTCTGAATTATTAATTTGGCTATCGGCATCGCGCCCCGCCTGTTCACAAGCCAAAGCACGCTCAATGGCGGCATCAGCGCTGAGATCGGCCGGATGGCAAAGATCCAGATCGGGGAATTCACGCGCCATTAGTTCCGCATCGGCCAAGCCGCAGTACGGATCTTCCTGGGTATACTTGGCGATATCCATGGCGCGGCGCACGGTTTCTTGAATGGTGGCGGGTTCCAAATCGCCACAGCTGGCGCTGCCACGACGCTGTCCTTGGTACACTGTAATAGTGAGCCCACGGTCGCGGGTGTGTTCGACGGTTTCCACCTCACCCAAACGTACCGAAACCCCCAAACCTTCGTCTAGCGAGGCATCGGCCTCGGCGGCGGTGGCACCGAGATCGCGAGCCTGTTGCAGCGCGTCAGCAATGACTTGTTCCATCTGTTTGCGCTGGGCGCGCAGATCTTCCCATACGGATGGATCAACGACCTGTGTAGCTTGCTTATTCATGGATAATATTCCTACACCAAGGCTAGCGTCAGACCAGCCCATGGATTAACTCTTTTTAAGATTCCGATGCCTTCTAAGGGTCATCGGAACACTATTCCCAACGCAGAACACTGCGGCGGGATTTTAATTTGATGAAAGAAGACAGCGATGAGCGCGGAAAAACCTGAAACTGAGATCGACACCCAAACCCCAGAAGACCATGAACAAGCCATGGAAGTGATCGAGGTTTATGATCAATCTCAAATCATGGAGATGGAGTCCTTCGAGGACGAACCCCAACGCCCCAGTAAAACCCAACGCAAAAAAGCCGCCCAGGCGCTCACCGATTTAGGCCGTCAGTTGGTAGAACTCAAGCCGCAGCAACTGGCCCGTTTGTCCTTACCCGACGATGTGGCTGAAGCCGTTGCCGAGGCCCGTGCGATTCGCTCCCACGGTGCGCGCAAACGCCAGCTGCAATTTTTAGGCAAACTACTGCGCCAAATCGATGTCGATTTAATTCAAAGCCAATTAGCTCGTTTATTGGCCCCCGGCCGCCATGAAGTGGCCTTGGCCAAACAGGGCGAGCAATGGCGCGAGCGCTTATTAACTGAAGGCCCCGCAGCCTTAACCGCTTTTCTTGAGCAGTTTCCCCAAGCCGACCGCCAGCAATTACGCCAACTGATTCGGCAATATGCGCAACACGGCGAAAAACCTAAAGGCAAACAAGCCTTTAAAAGCCTGTACCGCGAAGTGCATCAATTATTAAACGATGCCCACGAGGCTCAAGCTCAACAGCCAAACGACGATAGCGACGACGAATAAGGGCTGGTCAGTATGCCTTCAGGCCAGTGCCAATGAGTTACTGGCCTGAAGCTTCGCTTGAGCCTAGCCAATGTTGGCCAAACTCCTATTGGCCCAGGCAACGCCTATCGGTCAGGCGTTAAAACCCGTCTAGGCGCTGGTGCCGCCCACGGTTAAGCGATCCACGCGCAAAGTGGGTTGGCCCACGCCCACCGGCACACTTTGTCCTTCTTTACCGCACACCCCAACGCCAGCATCGAGTTTGAGATCGTTACCCACCATAGAGACTTGGTTCATCACTTCCTGGCCAGTGCCAATGAGCGTGGCACCGCGCACAGGCGTGGTAATGCGACCATTCTCAATCAAATAAGCCTCGCTGGCGGAAAACACAAACTTGCCCGAGGTGATATCCACCTGACCACCGCCAAAGTTGACGGCATAGATGCCTTTTTTCACCGAGGCGATGATTTCGTCGGGTTCATGGGGCCCTGCCAACATATAGGTATTGGTCATGCGCGGCATGGGTAAATGCGCGAAGGACTCGCGGCGACCATTACCGGTGGCGGCCACACCCGACAAACGTGCATTGTGTTTGTCTTGCATATAGCCCACCAGCTTGCGGTTTTCGATCAGCGTGGTGCACTGCGAAGGCGTACCTCCGTCGTCCACACTCAAAGAGCCACGGCGATGGTTAATGGTGCCATCATCAACAATGGTGCACAGCGGGCTGGCCACTTGTTCGCCCACCTGGCCACTAAAGACCGAAGTGCCTTTGCGATTAAAATCGCCTTCTAAGCCATGGCCCACCGCTTCATGTAATAACACGCCTGGCCAACCTGGACCTAAGACCACCGGCATAGTGCCAGCTGGGGCGTCCACCGCGCTGAGGTTCACAATCGCTTGTTTCACCGCGTGATCGGCCACCGATTGCCAGGTTTCGGGTTGTAATAAGTATTCGTAGGTGTAACGACCACCGCCACCGCCAGAACCTTGTTCGCGGCGACCGTTTTGCTCGGCAATAACAGAAATATTTAACCGCACCAAGGGGCGCACATCACCACTGTAAGTGCCATCGGTGGCGGCGATTAAAATGGTGTCGTGGGCAGCAACTAAACCTATGGTGACCTCGCTGACGCGCGGGTCTTTAGAACGAACATAGGCATCGATCTGGCGTAATAAATCGACTTTTTGCTCAGCCTCGATAGAATTGAGTGGATTCTCTGCGGTATACAGTGGCGATGCTGAACGTTTGGTCCAGGCTTGCAACTGGCCACTTTGACCTTGGCGGGCAATGGCGCGGGCATGCCCCGCGGCCTCTAATAATGACGGTAAAACAATGGCATCGGCATAGGCGAACCCTGTTTTCTCACCGCTCATGGCGCGTACGCCCACGCCTTGTTCTGAGCTATACGAGCCACTACGCACACGACCGTCTTCTAAGACCCAGGCTTCGTGCTGCAAACGTTGCATGTATAAATCGCCGTTATCGACTGCAGGCCCCAGCAGCTGTCCCAGCACTTGTTCCAGATGATTAGGCGTTAATTCGCCCGGTGCCAACAATGTGGCTTCGGCCTGTTGTAGTACATCACTCATAAATTATCCGTCTCTATAAAGCAGCGCCTAATCCAGTGGTTGGCATGCGCTGTTTTCTATAACTGTGCGGTTCATGCGCGCTTGTCGACCCACAGCTTAAGCGCGGGTTACACATGAGACTCGTTAACCGTTCATTCTGCGGTGATTTGTCGCCGAGGCCAAGTCTTATTCAGCACAGCGATGAAATTACTCTTCGCCCTCACCGGTTTCTGGCGCCGGTGGCAATGGCGGTAAAGGCTCGATGCTATCTGTTGATGACGGTTGATCTTCCACCTGCGGATCATCCCAAGGCCCTGAAACATAATAGGTTACCTCGGCCAAACCACCTAAGGGTTTACTTAGCAAACCCTGCAATGCCAAGCCAGCCGTAACCCCTACCGGGCCACCGGCAATGGCACCGATAACCGGCAACGTACTGCCAACGCCGGGGCGAATCGATACGGTTTGGTGGTATTCCTTATTCACCAGATCGGTGCGGCCGTTCACTAAGATGGTGGCTGCGGTGGAGTCGATTTCCAAGTCGTCGGTGGTGGCAAAGCCATCGGCAATTTGGAACGAGCCATGTAAACGGTCAAAATTTAGCCCGGTTTCAAAGACATCCCTAAAATCGAGCAAAATACGCCGTGGCAAAGCCTGCACACTCATCAAACCCAGCATGCGACCCGCACCTGGGCCCGCTTCTGGGAAACGCCCTTGGACCACGTTCACATCTAAACTGCCCGATAACTTAGCCAAGGCAAAGTCAGAAGGCCCGCCCGGCCAGCTGCCGGCCAGTTCAATAATGGTTTGTCCGCCTTCAACCACCGCGCCATAGCCCAGGGTTTCCAGCAAGGCTCCCAGCTGTTCGGCATCAAAGCGCAGCTGAAGATTGGAATGCACATCGGTGCCTTCACGCAGCCAGTCACCTTGTCCACTTAGGTTAAAGACAGAATTACTGGCTTCGATCGTTTCAAAACGCAAGCCTGAGGCCACCGGAAAAGCCTGCACTTGAAGCTCGCCTACGGGCCATTCTTCCCAGTGCAAATCTTCGGCATATAAATGTAGTGCGGGCATATTTTGTGGATCGGTATAAGCGGCGGCCACGGTAATGCTGGGGGGCGGGGGTAAATATAAGTAATCGAACTCCGCCACGATGGTGTTGCTAGCGTTATCACCGGCGGGCAAGCGGACTTTGCCCTGCATTTGCTCACCGCTGAAGCTGATACCCCAGTGCTCGCCATTGCGCGCAAAGTTCATGCCGGCATCGGTGAAAAAACGTCCCATCAATTGCATTTGCTTAAAGCGCGTATTGCCGCGCCACTCTAAGCTCTGTTCGGCTTCATCTTCAGCCGCAGCTAGCGCCTCGATCACATCGACCCACGACAACAGATCGGCCGTACTGGCATAACCACCCAACCAACCCTGCCAGGGCAAAGCAGGTGCTGCCGCAAAGCAAGTAGATTCACTATTTAGCTCACAGCCGCCGGTCAGCATCAGATTAACGCCATTAACGCGGGATTCTTCGTCTAAGCGCACCATGGCATCCACTTCAGCACCGTAACGCACTTGAACCGGAATCTCGTCGCCAAAGGGCACGGTTACTTGGAGTTTTTGTGGCATGAAGGGCAGCTTGGCGAGCGGATCGGGCAAAGACACATTAACGCCAATCAGATCGCTCTCGGCTTGCAAATAGCTCCCTGCGGAAGCGGGCATCAGATGCCAGTGCCACAGCGATTCACCTTGCAGGTATTGCTGCCATAAGGTGTCAACGCCCGCCACATCCAACACTTCTTGCACACCGAAACGACCGCTTAAAGCCACCGAAAACGGTTCTTGCGCAAAGCTGAGCTTGGCTTGTTGTTCACGCCATAGCACATCTAAGTTGGCGGGCTCCAAACCGTCGTTGCTGAACTTCAGCACGCCTTTTAAAGCGGCCAGCTTGAGGCGGTCATTGTAGTTGGCGGCAACATCGATAAACTCAGCCTGGCCATCGACCCAGGCATCGCTGCGTCCGTCGCGAAAATCCACATTCAAATCGGCACGAATCCGACTGGGGCCCGACAGACTCAAGTCGGTGGTTTCCACCCATGCGCCCGCTTGTAACGGTAGGCGCCCCAGCATGCTCAAATGCTTGCTGGCATCGGTCTGGCTATCCATGGTGAGTTCCAGCACCGCATCATCCATATCGGCAATATAAGCATTGAGTGCTTGCACCGGTGCACCCGCAAAACCCACTGTAGCTTCATCAATGAACATTTCTTTCGGCGAGAAGCTGAGTTGGCCGTCGAGCTGGCGAATCACCGGCCAGTCGTCATTAAACTGCACATCCACACCACGTACGTGACTGGTGGCGCGAAATACCCCTTGTCCGGCGGCAAAGGGCCATTGATTGGGGTCACCACGGAAGGTGGCGCGAATGTCTTCTAACTGTCCACTGAGTAAGCCACGCTGTAGCCATTCACCGGTGCGCTGGCCCATCACGCGAGTGGGCAGGTAGGTATCGGCATCTGCCACTTTGAGCTGAGGAATGGCGATATCCATTTCTAACCACGGGCCATGGCCTTGTTCCTCGTTGCCAGTGACGTAACGGCCTTGGGCATTCAGCTCAAGGCCGCCGCTATCCCAATGCAATTTGGGAAAGAGAATCTGGGTGCCCTGCTCGCTGCTATTGACTTCGAACTGCAGTTGCAGGTTTTGTAAAGGCAGTGGATTGGGAAAGACACTAGGCACCAGCAATTGACCATCGGCCATTTCAACGTGTCCAATGCCATGGCGAAAACGAATCTGCCCCGATATCGCTTCGGTACCCGGCACGCCATCCACGCTGGCTAAGGACAAACCCTGCCAGCGACCATCCAACTGAGCCAGCCCTTGTTCGGGATGCCAACGGCCTGTGAGCTCAGGAATTTCTCCCTGCAAAGCGGCATGGCGGAAAAACTCGGGGGCTTGCGGCCACCAGTAGCTCAATTCCGAAATGATGGAGAGATCCAACTTCGCTACGCCAAACTCGGTGGTTTCGGCAGCGCTCACCCATAACCATGGATCTTCCGTGGGGGTAATATCGTGTAGCGGACCATCGCCAAAGGTGAAGGCATCGGCTGCCCGTTGCATCAAGCCTTGGTTGGGTACACGCTCGGTGGCAAGCTTAGCTACGTCCAATTGCCAGCGCTCATCCTGAGCATCAAACCACAGCTGCGCCTGGGTTCGGCTTATCTCCAGGGGTTCCGTTTCAGGGCCAGTGAAAACAGGGCGGTTCAAAGTCAAATAAGCGCTGGCTTGGGTTTGTTGATTTTCGTGCCAATCCAGCCACAGTTCCACATCAGCACTACCCGGTGTTGGCGCACTGGGCGAGGGTTCGTTGTCGGCGGGTAAAGACAAGCTCAACCATGTGCCTAGTGGTTGTTCTTGGGCTTGAATATAGACCTGCCACTGGGCTTCGTCGCCACTTTCTGAAAAACGGGCTTTCAGTTGCAGCGGTGTGGCATCTTGCAAACCGACAGTGCCGTTTAGCGTTAAGCCGCTTTTTTGCTGGCGCAAACGGACCGAATCCACCACCAGCTGCTGAGGGTTAGGCACACCCAGCAAATGCAGATGGCTGTTGTTGACGGTGATATCACCCAATTGCAGCAATGTGCGGTAATCGTTGGCGGTTTCTTCGCCATTAACAAAACCCTGCACTTGCCATTGACCTTCGTCGTCGCGCAGGAGGTGTAAATCGACACCGCTAATTTCCAGGCTCCAGTCGTCGCGCCGGGGCAGCACCCAATGCAATAGATGCACACGTAAGCGCAGTTGCTCCAGGCTCAAACCTTGCTCAGCGCTATCGCCAACGATCACTTGCTGGAGATCAAAAAACGGATCTAAACCCTGCCATTGGGCGGTAATTTCGCCAATCTGCACCGGCAGCCCCAGCTCTTGGCTCAACCGCTGCTCGATGGTGGGTTTGAGTTGATTGGCATAAGGCGTGAGTGCACGGCCCAGCCCGACCACAATAGCCAAGGCCACGGTGACCATAAAAATGGCTGTCCACAGCACACTGCGACAACGCCTAAAAAAGCGCAGCCAGTAGGGAACAACCGGCTGTTGAGAATCCGCAACGCTCAATACAACACCACGTCAAACTGTTCCTGACCGTATGCCTCGTCCGGTTTCAGGCTAATGGGCTTACCACAGCGTTCTTCTAATTCTGCAACAGTGGTTGAATGCTCTTCACTAATTTTATCAATAACATAGGGTGAGGCCACCACCATCAATTGGCGGGCTTCAAACTGTTTTACCGCACGCATGATGTCGCGGAAAATCTCAAAGCAAACCGTATCGATAGTTTTCACCCGGCCGCTGCCGGCGCAAGTGGGGCATGGCTCACATAAGCGGTTAGCCAAGCTGTCGGTGGTGCGCTTGCGGGTCATTTCCACCAAACCTAAAGGCGAGATGGAACTGATGTGCGAACGAGCATGGTCGCGCGCTAAAGCACGCTCTAAGGTTTTCACCACTTGTTCGCGATGTAATTCTTCTTGCATATCGATGAAGTCGATAATGATGATGCCACCTAGATTTCGCAGCCGCAGCTGACGCGCAATGGCTTGGGCCGCCTCTAGATTGGTTTTAAATAGGGTTTCTTCTAGATTGCGATGCCCCACAAAACCACCCGTGTTGACATCCACCGTGGTCATGGCCTCGGTTTGGTCGATCACAATGTGGCCGCCCGACTTCAGCGGTGTCACCCGATCGAGCGCGCGCTGAATTTCGTCCTCTACGCCGTATAAATCAAACAGTGGGCGCTCGCCTTCGTAGCGCTCTAAGCGCTCGGCACCATTGGGAATAAATTGCTGGGCAAACTCACCCATCTTGGTGTGGATATCTTCGTCATCAATGCGTACGCGCTCGGTGTCGGTATGCATATGATCGCGCAGTGCGCGTAATGGCAGCGATAAATCTTCGTAAATACACTGGCCACAAGGCACTTCTTTAATA
The DNA here is from genome assembly GCA_022360675.1 of Lysobacterales bacterium. Classification (GTDB taxonomy): domain Bacteria; phylum Pseudomonadota; class Gammaproteobacteria; order Xanthomonadales; family Wenzhouxiangellaceae; genus JAKSCJ01. The sequence continues at coordinate 8,610 of JAKSCJ010000460.1, read as the reverse complement.
CGCCTGCGAATGGTTTTCCACAAACGGTTCAGATAGTCCAGATCGGGAGCTAGTGCTTCTTCATTGGCCGCTTCGGCATTAGTGCGCACAATCCAACCTAAGGGGCGACGCGGTTTAGCGTTATTGGCATCTTGCGCCAACTCGCCATTGTTATCGGCTTCCAGCTTGGCGGTCATCAAGTCGCGCACCAATTGACGCAAGCGCTCGCGTTCTTCTTCGTCCTCGATACGCACCGAAACCCCAATATTGGTTTCGCCCGGCAATAACACGAGATAACGCGAAGGAATACTTAATTGGGTGGTTAAGCGCGCGCCTTTAGGGCCAATGGGATCTTTAATAACCTGCACCACCACTTCTTGGCCGGTATGCAGTAAATCGCTGATTTTAGGGGTTTCGTGGTAGTCGTCGGAGCCGCTGGGTTGAACGATATCGGCAGCGTGTAAAAACGCTGTGCGCTCTAGACCTAAGTCCACAAAAGCCGCTTGCATGCCTGGCAGAACACGGGTGACGCGGCCTTTGTAAATATTGCCAAGATAAGAAAACCGGCGCACCCGTTCGAGGTGAACTTCTTGGACCATACCGTTTTCGATCACCGCCACTCGGGTTTCATGGGGCGAGAGGTTCACTAATATTTCGTGGCTCACAGGGCGCGCTTTTCTTTACAAATCAGTGTTTAAATCAATAATAGCTGATACCTGCTTCAATATACCGTTTTCGGCGATAGAAAAAGGGTTTCAGCACAACGAAACTGAACCAATGTAACCGCTTCTTACGGCTGTACTCCTTTACGAGACCAAGTCGCTGGCTTGCAATGGGTGCAAACCGAACGGTTTCAGTAGCGCTGCGGTTTCACATAAAGGCAAGCCCATCACCCCGCTATAACTCCCTTCTAAGTGCGCCACAAACACAGCGCCCAATCCCTGAATCGCATAAGCACCAGCCTTGTCCATGGGTTCGCCGCTGGCAATGTAGGCGTCAATCTCAGCATCGTTCAGAAGGCGAAACAACACTTGGCTGGCCACAGTTTTTTGCTCGATGTGCTCACCTTGAGCCACACACACCGCCGTTAACACTTGGTGATGACGTCCGCGCAGTTGCTGCAACATCGCGCGGGCCTCGGCGTGATCTTTGGGTTTGCCTAAAATGCCACTGGGCCCAACCACGGTGGTGTCCGAGCCAATCACCACAGCATGCGGATACAATGCCGCCACCGCGCTAACCTTAGCCTGAGCGATACGCGCCACATAGGCATCGGGTGATTCACTCGGCCACGGAGTTTCATCCACATCGGCCGGATGCACAACGGGTGAAAAACCAATTTGCTGCAGTAGTTCCAGCCGCCGCGGCGATGCCGACGCCAATATCAACGGAGCCTGTGGTGTTGATCCTGCCATGGCGAGGCACCTCACTTGAATGATGGTTCGTGAAAAAAGACAGAGCTAAGCCCGGTTTTATTCCATTAGAAGCGAATATTCCAACACCGCAAGGTCACTAACGAATAGCCAAACCCAAGTTATAGCAATACGAAAGCGCAGTATCGTGTGCAGAATTATTCGCGATGATAGGGATGGCCTTCCAACAAAGTCCAGGCACGGTACAGTTGCTCGGCCACAACGATTCTGACTAAGGCGTGGGGTAAGGTCATAGGACCTAAAGCCCATTGGCTGTCGGCGCGCTGTAGTAAATCCGGCGCTAAACCGTCAGGCCCACCGATAACAAAGGCCAAATCACGGCCATCGTTTAACCAACCCGAAAAACGTTTCGCCAGCTCTTTACTGCGATAAGTTCGCCCGTGCTCGTGCATGGCGATGATTTGGGTGTGTTTTCCCACTGCCTTGAGCAATAACTCGGCTTCTTCCGCTCGGCAGTCGTCGATGGTTTTGCGTTTGCGCGATGGCGCGTTGATATCCAGCAACTCCAACGGCAAATGCCGGGGCATGCGGCGCGCATAGTCGTTAAAGCCTTGGGTTACCCAGTCGGCAGGCCGGGCCCCCATGCTAATGATTCGGAGTCGCATGGTTTTCGGTGTTGGTACTAATAGATGATGCGCAGCTAGCCTTATCCCTGGTGTTAGCGCCGCACTAGGGGGAAATGCATGGGAGCCGATGGATCGGCACAACGTGAACCGAGCTGATTAGCCCTGTACGCGTGGCGTTTCCCAGAGTTTTTCCAGATTGTAGAAATCACGCGCCTGGGGCAGCATCAAATGCACAATCACATCGTCGCTGTCGACCAAGACCCAGTCGGAATCTTTACGCCCTTCCACACCTAACGGTTGATAACCGGCCTGCTTGAGCTTGCTGACCAGGTTTTCAGCCATGGCGTGCAAATGCCGGGTTGAAGTACCCGAAGCGATAACGATGTAGTCCGACAAAGAACTCATGCCGCGAACATCGATAGTGTGGATATCTTGCGCTTTGAAGTCTTCTAGCGCGGTGGTGACCTGCGCCAGCAGATCGCTGCTCAAATCCTGAGCTGAGGGAGAGTGTTGAGAAGCCAATGCCGCTCCGTACGTGATGAATTAATGGCCATTGTAACACTTGGCCTGCATCAGCACCGAACGGGCGGTCTAATGGTGAGATCGTGGCAAGATAACAGGCTACTCACCAAAACCACACCGACCGCAAGAGCGATCGATGTGGGGATATTCACTCAGCAGCTAATTCCAACTCTATATTGGCCTGCTCTATATTGGCCAACCCTAAATTGGCAAGGCTACCAACGTAAATCGTCGGGCACCTCACTGCTTGAGGAATCGCTACTTGTGGCCTCTTCGGCCGGTGCCTCTTCGGGCGCGGCGTCTTTGGCTAAGTCTGGTACTAAATCCGGGGCCAGCGCTTTAAACTCGGCCAGAACTTCGGGATCCACCAGCAAGTAACGACCGCGCAGCACCACAATACCCAGCTTATCTTCAGCTAAGGCGGCGAGCTGATCTTTAGTAACGTATAAATGACGAATACGCGAACCGTACTCAAAGTAGCGGCGCACATCGGCATTGCTGTCGTTAAGCGTTTTATCTTTAACAATTTCGTCCAGCTTTAAATTACGCTGGCGACGTTGTTCCTGCTCACGCTGCTGGCGCTGTTTGGTTTGTTCAACCTCTTTGCGTTCCAGCTTTTGGCGTTCACGATAGGCCTCTTCTAAAGTGACCTCTTCTTTGGTCTTTTGAGGACGGCCTTGCGATCGTTGAGCAGAGCCGTTTGGCCCCCGCCCTGCGCTGCGCTTTTTGCCTTGCAGCTTTTTCTTGCCGCGACCCGCAGCGGATTTACCGCCGTGTTTACCGTGGGGCTTATTTTTCTTGCGTGATTGTTCCAGCTGTTCGGCAGATACCAAACCGGCTTCTAACAATTGCTCCTGCAACGATCCCATACGACCCATACCTCAAACAGATTCAGGAATAGCCCTGCACACAGGGAAACGGCTGCCAGTGGCAGCCGTTAAGTGCAGGTTTTGTCAGTAGTTTACTCGGAACCGTCTACTGAAATCAGCTCTACTTCGAAGATTAAAGTAGAGTTCGGTCCGATATTAGCACCCGCGCCGCGCTCGCCATAGGCCAGCTCGGAAGGAATATACAGCTCGATTTTACCGCCAGCGTTCACCAGCTGCAGACCTTCGGTCCAGCCTGGGATAACACCATTCAGCGGGAAGGTGGCGGGCTCGCCACGGCTGTAAGAGCTATCGAATTCGGTGCCATTTAACAGCGTGCCACGGTAGTGAACGGTCACACGGTCAGAGGCTGAGGGCTTTGCACCATCACCTTGGGTGATGATTTTGTACTGCAAGCCAGATTCGGTTTCTTTAACGCCGTCGGCGCTACGGTTTTTATCCAGGAAGGCACGGCCTTCTTCAGCATTACGATTCACTTGAGCCTCACGTTCTGCAGCCAGTTCTTGTTGTTTACGTTGAATGTAAGCCTGGCGCACGGCGGTGGCTTCTTCGATGGTCATTTTCGTATCACGACCAGCGTAAACATCACGAATGGCTTCAAACATAGCGTCGAGATCAATCTCTTCGCCTTGTTGTTTCAGGGAATTACCGATATCCATGCCGAAAGTGTAGGACAGCTTGGACGTTTCATTATTCAGGTCGGCAGCCATGGCGGCGAATGACCAGCCCAGGCAAAAGGACGCCACGGCCAAACGGCCCGTTAGCAAACGCATGAGATTTCTCCTTAAGCAGAAATGATGACGTTGATATTTTATTTGAGAAGGTGAGACAGACGGTTATTCCCACTGGTTCCCCTACATGCTACCAAAGTGTGTCTTACGCTGCTCAGTTCAAGGCCAAATACCCTCATTCCACCCTGAAAACCCGCCCTTTGAGCGCCATCGTGCAAGCATTGGCCCGGCATGTGGCTCTGCTTTATCGCTGTATCAGTAATCTCGATGAATGCAGCATTAGAACAGAAAAATATTTCTATACATATCGACGAAATTAGCTACCCTAAAAACTTGCCGATTTGCCGTAAAAACAGCACTTTCCGGCTTGTTTTAAGACGTCAAACCCTAAACTTGAACAACGGGATATTTATTTTTCCCTAAAGACCCTTGCAATGGGCTAACCTTAGCCCTCATGTCGACCACTTACGGTGTTTTTCAAACCGCAATCTCTCATAACGGAGCAACACTGAAATGTTAAATCCTCATGGCGGACACTTAGTCAACTTGGTAGCTCCCGCTGCCGAGCAGGCGACGCTGAAAGCAGAAGCAACCACCTTAGCTTCTTGGGACTTAAGCGCGCGCCAGCTGTGTGATCTGGAACTGCTGCTGAACGGCGGCTTCTCACCGCTAAAGGGGTTTATGTGTAGACCCGATTATGAAGCCGTTTTAAACACCATGCGCTTGGCCGACAACACTCTGTGGCCCGTGCCGGTAACCCTGGATGTAGGCGAAGAATTCGCTGCCAAACTCAAAGTTGGCGACAGCATTGCCCTGCGTGATCCCGAAGGTTTGGTGCTGGCCATTTTAGATATCGAAGACCTCTGGACGCCCGATCGCGCCGAAGAAGCACGTAAGGTTTTTGGCAGCGACGACGACACCCACCCCGCTGTACGCTTCTTGCTGCACGAAAGCAAGCCTGTGTATTTGGGCGGCACGCTGCGCGGCTTACAGCTACCGCACCACTACGATTGCGGCCACCTGCGCCATACGCCGCAACAAATGCGCGATTATTTCGAGCGTATGGGTTGGAACAAAATCGTCGCGTTCCAAACCCGTAACCCGATGCACCGCGCGCACCAGGAACTCACCTTCGCCGCCGCACGCCAGGTTGAAGCCAACTTACTCATTCATCCCGTCGTGGGCATGACCAAGCCGGGCGATGTAGATTACCTAACCCGCGTGCGCTGCTACGAATCCATTTTGCCGCGCTATCCCGAGCACACCACCATGCTCAGCCTGCTGCCGCTAGCCATGCGCATGGGCGGTCCGCGTGAAGCCTTGTGGCACGCCATTATTCGCAAAAACTTCGGTTGTACCCACATGATTGTGGGCCGCGACCATGCCGGTCCGGGCAACAATAAAGAGGGTCAACCGTTTTATGATCCTTTCGAAGCTCAAGAGCTATTGAAGCAACACCAAGATGAAGTGGGCATTGAAATGGTGCCTTTCAAAATGATGGTGTATGTGGAAGATCGCGCCGAATACGTGCCCAGCGACGAAGTAAAAGAAGGCGAGAAAGTGCTGAATATTTCAGGCACCGAGCTGCGCCGTCGTTTACAACAAGGTTTAGATATTCCTAAGTGGTTCACCTTCCCCGAAGTGGCCGAAGTGCTAACCCGCCGTTATCCGCCGCGTGCCAAGCAAGGCTTTACCGTCTTCTTTACCGGTTTGTCGGGGGCGGGTAAATCCACCATCGCCAATGCGTTGATGATCCGTTTGCTGGAAATGGGCGATCGTCCGGTGACGCTGTTAGATGGCGATATCGTGCGTAAGCATTTATCCAGCGAGTTAGGGTTCTCGCGCGAACATCGGGATATCAATGTGCGCCGCATTGGTTATGTGGCCAGCGAAATCACCAAAAATGGTGGCGTGGCCATTTGTGCGCCCATCGCACCCTATGCCATCACCCGCCAACAAGTACGCGATATGATTCAACCCTTAGGTGGTTTCATTGAAGTACACGTAGCCACACCATTAGATGTGTGTGAGGAGCGCGACCGCAAAGGCTTGTACGCCATGGCGCGGCGCGGTGAAATTAAAGAATTCACCGGCATTAGCGATCCTTACGAGGTGCCCGAAGAAGCCGAACTCACCTTAAACACCGCCGAGCTCAGCCCCGAGCAGTCGGTGCAGGAAATTTTGCTGAAGCTCGAAAACATGGGCTTGATTTCGGTACGTCGCTAAACGGGTTTTCGCACTCGTTTTTAACGACGCACAAAATCAGTTCGCAAAAGCGCCAGAAACTCTGGCGCTTTTTTATGCCCGTCGAATCCGTTAACAGTCGTGATTCATTACTGAACCGTTTTATTCCAAACACATAAACGGCAACATTTGGGGTAAGATGTTCGACGAGCATTTACAACTTTGGTGGCCACGCACACAGGCCCGCAGAAGGATCTCCCTGCCTTGCTCGTTTAAGTACCGCGTAGGCCAACCAATCACTCTTTTTGCTTGTGGGGATTCATCATGCAACGACTCATGGCTGCGCTCTCTGTTCTAGCCTTTTCAACCACCGCATGGGCCCAGGCCGAATCAGCCCAGGTGGTTTCCCAGTTATCATTCGACCGCCCAAACCATAGTGCTGGCGCCACGCTCCGAATCAGCGGCCCCGATGGCCTGCGGCACGAACAACACTTCGCCGCTGGTGAAGCCATCGATATCACGACTCGCTTAAGCTCCGGCCAAGTACTGGTTGATGGTCATTATCGCTGGGAACTCTTACTAGCCCCTCAACTGAGCCAAGAACAGCAGCAATGGGCCGACCAACGCAAGCAAGGCACACAATACGCCAAACCCAGCGCCTGGCCTGAGCGAGTGGCGCAACAAAGCGGTGCGTTTACGGTGCTCGACGGCGCTTTTGTCGACAAGCTGTTCGAGGAAAGCCTAAGCCGTGTTGATAACCCCGATGGCGAATTCAACACCGCAGCCGACGCCAGTCAAATTCCTAATCCACAGCCACGCCAAGTGATTGCCGAGGATTTAATAGTACAAGGCAGCACCTGTGTCGGTATCGACTGTGCTAATGGTGAATCTTTTGGCTTCGATACGCTGCGTTTGAAAGAAAATAATCTGCGTATCCACTTCGACGATACTTCAGCCAGTGCCTCATTCCCCGGCAACGACTGGCAGCTGGTGGCTAACGATACCGATAACGGCGGCCTTAATCGTTTCACCATTAGAGATTCCACCGCCGGGCGTGATTTATTCACAATTGAAGCCGGCGGCGTAGCTAACGCTTTATATGTGGACGATGGTAACCACGTGGGCATTGGCACCAACACCCCCGTTACCTCATTACATGCCGCCGATGGCAATACACCTACGGTGCGTTTAGATCAAAACGGTACCGATGGCTTCACGCCACAAATCTGGGATCTAGCGGGCAATGAGGCTGGCTTTTTTGTGCGCAACACCACCTCGGGCTCCACCTTACCTTTCCGTGTCTTAGCCGGTAGTGCCCCCACCAATAGCTTAGTGATCGACGCCAGTGGCGACATCGCCATGGGCCCTGCCAATGCCTCAGCAGCGTTGCATATTCAACGCAACAGCAGCTTTACCGACCCTTGGTTATTGCTGGCCCAACCCGACGATGGCAATGCCAACACCGACGAGCGCCTGGTGGAAGTGGATGCCAACGGTAATTTGTTTGTGGGTGGCACCATTACCCAGTTGTCGAGCCGCTTCAGTAAAGAAAACCTGATTCAGGTGGCGAGCCAAGATATTTTAGGCAAGCTCTCCCAGCTGCCCATTTGGACCTGGAATTACCTCCACAGCCAAGATAGCGACCGCCATATTGGTCCGGTGGCTGAAGATTTTTATCGTCAGTTTGGCTTCGGAACCAGCGAGCGCTCGGTGGCACCCGCCGATATGGCTGGCGTGGCGCTGGCCGCCACTCAGGCTTTGCAACAGGAAATCGCCCAGCGTGACGCCAAGATTGCCACTTTGGAATCGCGTTTAGCTCGCTTAGAGGCGCTACTCATGGCGCAACAGGAAAGCAACGGCGATGCCCAATAAATGGCGTGCCTCATTGATGACGAATTCATTGAAGCAAGCACTGAGCTAACAAGGAGTTTGCCTTGAGATTGCTGAACAGTATTCTGCTCACCGCCATCGTCACCGGCACCATGTCTTCTGCGGCATGGGCCGGAGATCCTGCTTGGCAATTCGAAGAAGTCTCAGCCGAAATCGGAGCCACTTGGCAGCATCGTCTGATGTTTGGCCCTATCGATACGCGCGACTTCTGGACTGGCGGCTTAGCCGCCGCCGATATCGATAACGACGGTTGGGTCGATCTGTATATTCCACGCGGTGATCAATTCGCCGGTTTATTGCTACGCAACTTAGGCAATGGCCAATTCAGCGAGGTGAGCCAAAGCTGGAATATTGTTGTTAGTAATGGCACCCGCGAGGCTTCTCATGCCAGCGGTGCCGCCTTTGCCGATATCGACGG